>NZ_LVYY01000003.1:0-231206 GCF_001909085.1 Paenibacillus sp. P32E
TTTGAACGTCTGGATCAATGGACGCGAATGAGGGTGCGAGCCTTTATGCGCAAAAAGAGATCTACGGTGTCAAACCGGCTGATACCAAACAAAGTACTGGAATCAGCCGGAATGGTATTTCTAACAAGCTTACTCACCACACGTTCCTAATTCAGGAGTGAAATAAGCAATCCGGCGACGGATGAAGGAAACTCACTCCTGAAGATGGGGAACTGACGAAGGAAAGCCGTGTGCGGGAAATCCGCATGCACGGTTTGACGGGGAGTCCGAGGGAGTAATCCCTCGTCTTACCCTACTATCTCTGAAGAGGAGGAAAAGGGTTGAGCTTTTGCAGTGGACTGAGGAAAGGCTGATGACACCCATGATTTGTTCTGGCGAGGGCATACCTGTGTTTTGGCCTAAGCTATTTGAGCAGAGAAAATCCAAATTAGGGAGGTTACTATGGTCACTGGCCTTTATGCTGAGATTCACCGGATACTTCGTACAGATTCACAGCTTGTAGAGTTAATGAACCTTGATCCGGCAGATGTATTAAGGGTAGAGCAGCGGATTCAAAAGCGATCGCAGCCCCTAGATCTTATCAAAGGCAACCTGCCTTTAATTAGCTTTTATGCGAGCCGGAAGGGCAAAATTAGCCGAGAGAATGATCTGGTTTATCATTCGTTCATCAAATTCAATACTTACACTGCTAATAATGTGGATTTGGCTTTGAAGATCTCAAAACGGATTGTTGAATTATTTCGGAATGTCATAAGTCCGTTTAAAAATGTGGAGAACTTTGAAACAACGCTGTATAAGGAGCATGAAACGCCAATTCTTATGTCTGATGTATATTGTTTCACTACGGTACTTCACTTTTCTCTATCTTTGGACGGGGAATGTTAGGGATTATTGCAGCCCGCCTACTCTATGCAGGAAGAATAAATAAGAGCTTCGGGCTTGCTGATCAGCTCACAGATTAGACAAGCTTGATGTATCCATTAAAGGAGTGAATTTTCGAATGGCTAAAAAGATGATTATTAAGGGTGTTGGACAATTTCTTGCAAAGAAATATGCAGCCGATGGTAAAGGTGTTGAGGTGGTATCGCTGGGTACGCTTCAAAATCTGAAAATTGACCTTAACGTAGAGCTTGAAGATGTGTTCGGTTCTGATGGCCTATTCGCGATTGATAATCTTGTGAAGTCTAAATCGATTGAAATTACAGCTACAGACGCAAAATTCGACTTGGCTCAGCTATCCCTAATGATGGGATCTACAGTGAAAGAAGATGTAAATGGTTCTCTCTGGGTACTCAATGAACAGCATGAACTGATTAAAGGAGAGCTTGACCACAGTTCTGCTTCCGGACCGGATGTTGCTCTAGCAGAAGTCACATTCGGCAGCACCCTTTATGGCGATGGCAATTTCACTGTGAAGCTGAAGGATGCCAACTCACTCCTTGAGAAAGTGGCGTACAGCTCAACTGTTGCGCCAACAGACAAACAGTTCATGGTGACTTCCGATGCAGGAAAAACCTATGTGATTCTGAATATATCTCATACCAATAAGGATGTTGTACTGAGCTACCAGCGTACAGAGATCATTGATGTGGTAGATATTCTGGTTGACGAGGTTCCGTTCCCGGTTCATATCATTCATCATGGATCATTTTTGCAAAAAGATGGTACGTTTCAAGGCATTGAAACAGAGTTGTACCAATGCCGGGCAAAAGGTACGTTCTCTATCGATGCTGCCCGGGCTACTGCATCTACTTCTCAGATCACCCTGCAGGTGCTTGATCCGGAACGTGCGGACCGCAAGCTGGGAAGTATCAAACGTTATTCGGCAGCCTCGAACGTGTAACTTCTGAAGCTTGCTGCGGATGAACGAGGCCCGGGTCCCTACCCGGGCCTTTGTTTTTTTCAATAAAACACAAAAGGAGTGGGATTATGAGCAAGTCTGTCCAGGAACTACTGCATGCGAAAGAGATGAATGAGGCTGCACTAAGACGGATTCAAGCAGAGAGCACAGAAGAGGAATTACCAGAAGACAAGGAAGTTCGTTTATCAGAACGTGTGTGGTTTGAAGAGGATGAAGAGATTATGTTGCGTAATGGAGAACTGTACCGAATTCCACCAATGACTTTTGGGGATACGAGAGAGTTCATGCAGTACCTGAAAACGGTCAATGTAGGTGAAATCATTCTTAACTTTGCACCGGGCCAGGAAGCCAAGGAAAAAACACTTCATGATATTTTGGGGCTGGCTTTTCAAATCTATCCGGAAATTGCTTACCGCGATAAAGCGGGGAAACTGGTAGTGGATCATTCATTTATTGACCGTAATGTTGATCTTCGTACGGCTAAGCGTATTCTGGATGTCATGATGGATCTCAATGGACTAAAAAAGTAGAACGGGCTGAGGGAGAAGAGCCGACAGGGGTAGAAGTCCGCGACACAGAGACAGGAGGGCCTGTCACATGGAGCGAGGTTTTTTTCTATCTTCATAAGCATTGTAACCTCGATAAGTGGGCAATCAGGAGATACACTTACCCGCAGATTCAGGAACTCCTGAAGCAGGTGCACAAATATATTCGTTTTGAGGTAGAGGTTGTAACCGCGCCTCTTCGGGCAATGTTTGGGGGAGGCGGCGGAGAAGAGGAGCAACCCGAAGGTTATAACGATGAAGACTACCGTGAAATTGATGAAGACGGGGTTATGGCGCTGGCACGTATGTTTGGCGGAGGGTAAAAGTGAAGTCCTGCCTATTCTACTTAGGGTGGGCTTTTTTTTATTTGATAAGGGGAGGGATGAACTATGGCATCTGATCATAATCAGGAGCAAAGTAATTCGTTAGAAGCGGAAATTCTGCTCAAAATGGATTCTCTTGCAAGGCAAACTGCCTCATTTGCTGAGCAGGTGGATGCACTCATTGCTTCTTTGGGCGATATCTCGAAGGAAGCGGGAGCAGTAGATATCGTCGGCCGCAGACTGGAAGCAATAGTTGATAGGATAAAGGGGATGAGTAGTAGCATAGACAGTGTTGAGACTGCACCAGATGACTCCCCGGCTGTTTTTCTGGCCCGGAAGATGGAAGCTCTGCAACAAACCCTCACAGATAAGGTCAGAACGCTGCTGGATATTCAATTTACCGAGCTTGCCAAAGCATTGAACGAGCTGAAAGCTGTGCCGGTGAGCTTCGGTAACGATGCTGCTGGCATTCAGCTTGGCGGGTACCCTCAGTACGGGCGGGATTCCTTGGGACCACAGCGGAAACCTGAATATATGAGCGGTGAGCTGAACACTGCCGTGAAGATTCTGGCGGACCAAAGCCAAAAATTAATGTCCTCTGTTATGAATGCTATGCAAAATATCCTGGGGGATTCGTATGACAATGGTGCATCTCTGTTGCTCTCTATGGGGTATGAAGCCAATAAATCGTTTGAATATCAAATGGCACAGGCAGCTTCAAACTTTAAGATGAAGGATGGGGGGGGTCCAAATTCGCCAGAGAAGCCGGTTCAAAATATGGCACTTGCCTATGGACTGCCTGTGGAAGATGCCGCTGCGGCCTACCGGTATGCGTCTACGGCTGCAACCGATCCGCTTGAAGCACAGCAGATTGCAGCTCAGGCTGCCAAACTGAAAAATATTGGGGGCATGGATACCCAGCAGTCCGCAAGTGGTCTTGCTTCTATTGCTGCCAAGTGGGGACTTAACGCAGCAGGTGTTGAAGATGCCGCCAATATGATGGTTGCGGGTTCAAAATTAGCTTTTACCCAAATAAGTGATCTGCTCGAAATGCAAAAATCTGCAAATATCGCCCCTGCATTTATTGGATCTGATGAGGATAAGCGGCAGACGATGGCCCAATCTATTGCTGTGTCTTCCATGTACCCCTCAATCCTAAGCAGGACAGGAGATCCAGGGGAGGCGTTCTTTATGAATATGCTAGCCCCACTGGATAATCCTGCCTCCAAGAAATTTGAAGAGATGTCTCAGCGGACGGGGTTTAAGACTCTCGATCCCTGGAATGGAAGCCAAGATGTGAATGGGGAAAGGGGGAAGCCGCAAAAATCTGGAATGGACATGCTGTTTGCGATTACGGATGTCATGGATAGGCTCGATACGAATGACCAGGATTATGTTCAACAGACCTATGCCAGCAATTTAGGGAATGACTCCGGTGCAGTTACGGCCCTATTAGAGGACATGGCCCGGGTCAATACAGCCCCAAGTGTCCAGGCAGAGGGTGGTGCTGCAAAGTTTGCAGAGAAATTGCAGGACAAGCAATGGACTGCGGATCAATCCAATCAGATGCTTGCAGAGAGTATGCTGACCTATGAATTCCAGGAACAGAAGCTGAAGACGATGTGGGAGGTTTCGACACAAGGGATATTCGATCATCTGAAGGAAGAGTTCCAAACCGTAAGCTCGAGGGTTATTGCCTTTTTAGATGTGATCCGCAGCCATGTCGGACATTCTTCTGAGGAGAATATAAGTCTCGGGAAGGGTGGGCAGGGTTTAGCTGCTCAGCAGGCTCCGAAGGCAGATCTGCAAAATCACATTACGGCTGTACAAAAACGGCTCGATCTCGTAAACAGTAAGCGCAGCGTTCTGAGTGTCGGCCATTTGAATGACAAGCTTGGCACCCAGCGTGAGGAGTATGAACAGCTCAAACTGCAGCGTGCTGAGATCGAAAGCAGTGGTAAATATGGTTCTGAAGAGCATGTAGATGTTAACCGCCGGATGAACAAGAAGCAATGGGATGTCGATCAGACCCGGCGGAGTCTCGTGTGGGCTCAATCGGTTGATCCAAGGCTGGACTTAGAAGCACAGCATTTGGAACGCACACTGACAATGCTTATTCGCCAGATGAAAGAGATGGATCGTCAGGCCGACTTCGTAAACACCCGGATGGAACTGCTGGACACCGCCATGAGGGTTGACAGGCAGGATGGAGATTTGCTGGTTAACAGCATAGCAAGGATATCCGGGGGATTTATCAGCGGGACCATGAATGCCCGGAAATTTGAAGAAGAGCTGAGGCGGGTTAGTTCCAGTGCAGGCCATTCAGATCAACGTATCAAGCAATTCATTAATGACATGGTACAGCTTAATAAAGAGTTCCAAGATACAGGTGATATTCAAAATTATATAGACGCTTTAGCCCGGTTAGATCGTGTGGCTAGACTGCAAAATTCAGGGACTGCCCCTAAGCAGGCGACTGAAACTGAAAGCAAGCCAGCCTCCGAAGGCAAGGACAGGGATAAGGACAAGGACAAGGACAAGGACAAGGACAAGGACAAGGATGAGGATAAAAAATCCGCCTATGATGTAGCCAAGGAAGTCCAGGAATTTTTCAACGATGATTGGTATGAGGATAAGGATGAGGAAGATAACGGTGGCAGAAGAAGCGGCTCTGGCGGCTCGGATGAGGAAGATAGCGGTGGCAGAAGAAGCGGTTCTGGCAGCTCGGATGAGGATCATAGCGGTGGTAGACGAAGTGGCCCGAGTGGCTCAAATAGAGGTAGAAGGGGAAGCAGAAGAAGCGGCTCCGGCGGGGGCAGAAGGGGAATTGCAGGAAAGCTGGCAGGCTTGACCAGAGGAGCCGGGAAACTATTCTCTAAAGCCGGGAAATTTGGAAAGCTTGCTTCAACGGTGGGTAAGGGACTGAAGATCGGGCTAAAGAAGGTTCCATTGATTTCGGCAGTTGAAACCGCAATGGACTTTTATAGTGATGTTGTCGCTCCGCTCAGCATGACTAAAGAAGAAAGAGCAAAGCAAGATGCGAGCGGACGGGTTGATCTGCAGAAGAAGGCCCAGGCAATCGGCGACGGTAATTTTTTGACGAAAGCTTTTGGTATTGGTGAAATGATTCTGGATGGCGGTATTCGAGGTGGGATTAATCAAATTTTCGGTGGCACCGGGGTTAAATGGACGGAATATGCGGACGCTCTAAAAATTTCGTTTAGCGGGAAAAAAGGCAAAGATCTTACTAAAGCGCTGGAGCAAAAGTTTAAAGGGAATGCAGACTCTGAGAAAGTAACCAAAAAGGTTGAGGAAAAACCAAAGAAGTCGGATGATCCGCTTGATTCGAATGTAGATAGTAAGAAAGGCGATATAGATTATTCTGACCGGAATCAGGCTGTCCGATATGAGGACGCACAATCGATGATGTCCAGAACGATGAGTCTCCAGCAAAACGAAACCGCTAAAATTCAGGCAACCCATGATGAAAGCTATGCCAAGCTTGTCATGTCCGGCGTTCGCGAGGATTCCGCTGAGATGCGGGCCCTCTTCGAAACTTACTTTAAAAAGAATATTGAAATGCTGGACGGTATCCTAAATGGAACGAAAAATGCGGACGGGAAAATCATTGACGAGGGTCTAATCGCCAAACGCGACCGGCAGCCAGCGGGGTCAGATTCTTATAACGAAATAGACGCCCAGATTGCTAATATACAGGGACAAATCTCTTCACTGAAACTCCAGGACTATCAGATGAGCGCTGATAGTGAGTTCAATGACATCATGGGGCAGCTAAATCATGACTTGAAGATTTCAAATGCGGACTGGAGCATGAAGAGAAGTGATGCTATTCTTTCAGGCGCCAGAGAAGACTCAAATGGTGTCAAACAGATTCAGAACGCGATGTCTCAGGATATTAACTCGCGGATTGGTATCACACTAGGCGATTTGCATACCCTGCTTGATAAAAATAAGGATAACGAAACTCAGCGTAATAAAATACTGGAGCAAATTAAGGAGCTGGAGGTTCAGCAGAAGAATAATCTGGTAGACATTAAAAATAGCCTGCTGCAAGGGAAATCCACTTTCAATCTTCCGGATGGTGTACAGGCCATGAGTTATTACGAAATGAAGGTGAGTGAGGGGACAGCCAAGCAGGTATCCTTTGGTTCTGGAGATGTAAATGTCACCATTCAGGCGAATGTCAACGGCCAGCAGGATTGGACGGCTGTAGGCAATCAGGTGGCAGGCATCGTTAAGAATGCCAACGTCAATGTCTCTCGCGAGCTCTCTCAGCAGGTAAAGACAGGGATGCAATACAATCATAGATAGGGGGAGAGGCAATGCCTGCTCAGTATCCTTTTGGAACAGCAAATGATCGCTATAAGAAACGGTTATTTGTAGAATCAGGACTGAATTTCACAGAAGTAGACGCTAAGATCGTAGAACCCTATGCCCCGCCAAGTCCACAATTATCGCTTAAAGAGATCAAGATCATAAATGCTCCGAGCCATTTTCACCAGATGGGCATTTCTAGCTACAAGGTTCAACTGAGCCTGCTCTTCAAAGATAAAGAGGCTTACAATAATTATCTTACCTACTGCGGCTGGACCCACAAGTTTTATGATGAACGCGGAGTTCTGTATTTGGGATCGCTGGAAAGCATCAACCCCTCGCCAGTATGGCTTAATAATGGTTTGGACAGCAATCAAGACCGCAACAGGGGATATAAGTGCGTGATTGAGCTAGTGCTGATCAAGAAGGATGGCTATGACAAGAAGCACCGTTTTGAATATCAGGATACTGAGGGCCACTGGGCCGAAACGGATATAGAAGAAATGGCTGACGCGGGGCTGGTTACGGTGGTACAAGCAGACGGTACTCCGGTTCTCTACTTCAGGCCGAACGGCTATATTACCCGGGCAGAATTTGTTTCCTTTTTAAACCGGACCCGGCGGTTTGTCGAACGGATGTTGAGAGAGTAGCCTGCAGGCTATTCTCTTTTCCGTTCTATACTATAAATGAGGTGAGCTGAGATGACGACTTGGGTAGATGTTACCCCAAATGATTGGTTCTACAACGAGGTTATGGAAGCGTCCGGGATTGATCTGGAAGATGGGAATCCTATGATTTCCGGAATTGAGTATGGGATGTTTATGGCTGATGCCCCTTATTTGTACGAAGAACAGAGTGGTTCAGAGGGAAAAAAGCAATTTACGCTCTCGAAGAAAATCGTCCCCACTCCGGCAAATCCACTATTTGTATATGTAGATGGTGTGCAGACCGTATATAAGAAGGTAAGCAATCCTTCGGCAACATCGACTCTGATTGAATTCTATAGTGCCCCGCGCAAAGGGTCTATCGTGTCATTTGTCAGCCAGGGGAAAGTTCTTACAGACCGTTTTGGCCGTCCGCAGGACCCGACAAGCTGGTCAGGATTCGGGCATCCGAAGCATGTGCTGGATAATGGGGATGATTACGTCTGGGACCCGTTCAACAGAAGCTATCAGGAATATTGTTATGCGTTCGGCCGACCCTTGAAGCGAATTGTAATTGACGAAGAGCTGTGGGGAGTAAGTGTACCCAGCGCGCTTGTCGCTAAATATCTTGGGAACAAAACGGATTCCTATATGATATCCCCCGCCCCCAATGCCTGTATCTATCTCCCCTATAATCTGAATGGTGTGACCTGCAAATTTAACTATATTGTTTTTAAAGACGGGTACTACCAGCTGAAGGGCGGAGAGTTCAAGGCGACAGCCGGAATGACTTGGCGTAATGACCGTTTTTTCCCCAACGCATACATCACCCGGGGAGAGGCCTTCACCTTAATCGATAGAGTGCGCAAGACGCTGTATAGCCGATTTAGTGATATTGATGCCCCAACCGCCAAGCTGGATCAATATATGTATGCCGAGGAGGGGCAGCGGCGCTTCCGGTTGAATGGCACGTACCCGGCAGGTCAGGGTCTGCTGAAGGTCAAACGTAATGGTGTACTGCTCACTAAAGATGTGAACTATCAAGAGACGGACAACCATTCCATTACTTTTGTGAACCCGCAGCCAGCAGGCACTACTTTATATTTTTACTACGAAAAAAAGGTATCTACTAGATTTCTGGATGTGGGTACACTTACCGCACTATATAACAATGAAACTAAAGAGACGATCACCGTAGATGGACGGGTACCGGATGGGTCCTGGTGGGCGGAGCCGGTGCTTTCTATGGAAGGTGAAACCTTTCAGGATGGCCGGTATTTAATTGAAGGCTATGAGCTCTCCCGGTTTATGAATGGAAACCCTGTAGTGGATAACATGTACACACCGATGGATGCGGTTGCCGAAGGACAGAAGAAGCCTTATTTTCTGCCATCCACACTCTTAAACCGGGCCCAGGCTGTAACATTTCTTAACCGGTTCAGAAAATGGTGCATTGAACGTTTTAAATGAGTAAGGGGGATAAGGATGCAGTATGTGACCGAAGAAATGCAAAGGCTTCTGGCTGATCGTTTAAAGCTCGGAGAATATGCGAAACCCGTGTGCCGGGTTGAAGTAGACCGCATGGCCTTTATTCCTGGACGAACAGAAGAGATTTCCTTTGTGACCGGAGAGGCGTCAAAAGAAGTGAGTCTTCAGCAGACGTTCATTGAAGAGGGATCAGCGGGACAAACGCTGGTGAACTATCAGGCTATCGTGCCGCCAGTTCCAGCCCGGGGGTCTTTCTCCCCGGACGACATCACCAGTAAATTCGGCATGAGAAATGGGAAAATGCATACCGGTATTGATATAGGCGCATCCGTGGGAGAGACGGTTGTCGCAGTATGGTCTGGACGTGTGTCAGCAACGAGTCATAACAAACCCTATACCGGATATGGCTATTATATTGATGTGCAGCATGACAATGGCGTAATGACCCGGTACGCCCACCTTAGTCAGATCCTTGTCCAGGTAGGCAGCGTAGTCCAGCAGGGCGATACGCTTGGGCTTACCGGGAATACGGGACATGTGATGTCTGGAGGAAAGGATGTTCAGGGGAATTATGACGACCCCAGCTCTGACCGTTCGAAAGGCAAGGGGGCTCATCTCCATTTTGAAATCAGAGTAAATAATGATCCTAAGAATCCGCAGCCGTACCTGGAAGGCACCTCCAAAATGTTCACTTCTTCGACGAATACAGGTGGAGGTCTTACCAACGGAGCAACGATTAAAGGAACCGTAGGGGCGCAGGTGTTCAATCAGCAATTTAAGGATAAACAATGGATTAATGTCCCGGGGATCAAAAATATAAGCCCCGATGCGGTTAACCTAAGTTCTATACAGTATATGCAAAGGCCAAGTTATGACAGTTACTTGGTTTACGACTTTGTAGCCAAGAAGGTGAATGCACCGCGTTCATGCTCGTTCGACATCGAGTTTGAATCGGCGAAGGATTGCCTTCTAAAAGTCGGGTATTTCAGCAATGTGACGGAAGGTCTGGAGCTCAATATTTATTTCAATACACAGCTGCAGGTGAAGGTTAAGAGATTCGATGCCGGGAGTTCTATAGAATCTGTTGAAGATGTCCCCTTTCCTGCCGGAACATACACCATCAAGGTCGAGGTTCTATGGTATGGCGGGGTCAGCTGCAAGCTGGGCCTGAATGATATAAGGATTAATGAAGTGAATGGCGGGGTGAACACGGATAAGCTGTCCGCTGCGGATCCTGCGCAGAAAAACGGATACTATGAGACCGCTGAAATCGAGTCTATTGTATTCAATGAAGTGAAGAAAGAGAACTCCTTGCAGGTGGGCCAGTTCGTGTATATGGATACGCTGGTTCTGGACAATATTATTTCGGTTGATATAGATGATCAGCTTGAGATGGAGTCGCATGAAGCCCGAATTGTCATTTCGAACCCCGATGGATACTATTCCCCCGACTATAACCCTTTCTATTTCCCTGAAATGTATCAGGAGTCCCCTTGGAGCTACTATATTAATGGTTATCATGTAGGCGTTCTTTCCGAGAATACGCCAGTGCGTATTTATTACGGGTATGGTCAGAATTTTATTCGTGTCTTTACAGGGCTTATTGACAAAGTGGATGGCGTGGCAGAAGACCATCAACTGACCATTACATGCAGGGATATGTATAAAAAAGTACTGAATCATGTGCTGCTGGAGGATAAAGCCTATCCCAAGGTGAGTGTGCTGGACACTAAAAGAACGGAAACGAAAGTAACGGACGCAGGCAGTGTGACCGACGGATACAGTGGTTCCCGCTTTGAAGAAATTGTAGCGAGGGCTAAGTACAATGCCAAACACCCCAACTTCAAGGGAACTGCTGTAGATTACCTCTTCTTGCTGGCTATTGCAAAGCATGAAACGAATATGGGTACGACAGGAGCGGGCCGGGAGTCCAGTGGAGGCTATATCCTGGGATATGGTGTGCCCAGTGGCTCAGCCAAACAACCGGAATATGCGGGGATTAACAAGCAACTGTATTTTGGAGCCAAACGCTACGTAGAGGCGTTAAAAAGCCGGAGCTGGCGGATCAACTCGCTCGAAGACGTGAAATACTTCTGGCGGGGAGGAGACAAGGGAAGTTATCAATGGTCTAAAGACACGAACTGGCCAAATCCGGTATGGAATATCTATCAGAGTTATGTGGCGGACCCTTCACCCTTTGCGGATATACCGGCATATCCGCAGACTACGTCTTCCACAACTGCAGCAACAGGTACGGGACCAGATGATCTAAAGGCCGCATGGCTGAAATCCGCAGTCGTGACAGATCTGATTGTTTCTGCTGGAATGACCGGCTGGCGTCAAGCTCCAAACGATATCCACTATCCTGACTATGTGATTGAGGAATCGTATTTCATCAGTACTAGCCAAGCTTCTGGTAAAGTTATTCGTGCTGTCCCGAATAAGGAAGGCGAGTTTGAAGAGGTGGACATTAATGCTGTCTTGACACCGAATGGCTGGCTTAACCCTTATATAGAGGAGTATGGCAAGGAGTTCGAGGCCTTCGAGACTAAAGCTGGGGATGCCATTTCGGAAATTACCAAGGATACCAACTACCGTTCTTACTGTGACCGTTACGGGACATATCGCCTGGAAATGATTAATATGAATAATCCCATCGTCGGACAGTTCACAGAATATGACAACCTGGTTTCCTTGGAGAAGTCTACCGACTGGAGCCGGGGCCGCAGCCATCTTGCTGTGTTTGATGATGAAGGGAAATATATGCACTTTGTAGACACGGAGATCCTGCTGGAACTCAAGGGCGAGGTCCGGACTGCGGTCCTTAATGTTCCGTATGCCAAAAGTGAGGCGGAGAAGCGTAAGATTGCCGAAAGATTTTTCTTTGACAATAAGTGTATATGTCGTACCCTCCAAATCTCTGTTCCGGGAAATCCTGCGCTGGAAGTAATGGATAGAGTATACATCTCCGACTGCAATACAACGACAAGAAGTGTCTACACTATTAAAGGGATCAGATCATCGTTCTCCGTCGAGAATGGTTATCTGCAAATCATTGACCTAACCTGGTCGAGCGGAGAGGGGGCTATTCTCTAATGGCCGGTGTAGCCAATGACTATTTAATTTACCCCATTATGGATCTGATCAAGGCGGAGACAAAGAAGGCTGCTACGAATACAACGGCTGCCGATCCATTTGCAGGCACTCCTTCTGTCCTGCTGCTCAGAGAACATCCTCTTGATGCAGAGAAGGTTACCGGGGCGCACATGCTCTATGAATCAGGGTATGTTACTGATATTTATATGACGTTTGGGTGCGGTGATGATATGGCCGGGGTTCCTGTTAACGTAGACTCGGAGCATGCAGACTGGGAATACTACACGGTCTGGCGGCTGGGAGCAGTGAACGTGGTCCGCAAGAATCCGGCGGGGGCAACGCTAGAGAATTTAATTATCGGTCTAAACTATGATGAGGAAAGCGGACACTTAAAAGGGACAACCTTAACGCGTATATAGGAGGGGGTGAAGCAGAATGTCTTTTCAAATCACACACCCGGCAGGAGGCACGATTGATAAAGTCCGCGAGCTGCCTTATCCGCACTTTAGTAAATTCACCCGGCCCTTTGTACGCGGGAGAATGATTGATGTGACGGGTGTGGCGAAGATCTATGAGGATACGTACAGTCTTCCTTATGCAACAGAGTTTCTGTCCGTGGCCTTTGCGGCTAGCGAATATTGCATCGGAGATTTCTGGGAGCTAACTGTCAACGGAGATAAGATATGCGAGACAGTTTACACCAAGGAGCTGCCGGAAAGTGTATCCATGGGCAACTCCTTCGGAATCGTCTATCCACTCCCGGACAACGCCGAGATCAAGTTCGAGTACCACAATCTCAGCGGCTCCGCGAAGCAAGTATGGTACAACGTGAAGTTTTTGCGTAAATAAGGAGGGGTGTGTAAGATGCCAAGTAATACAGTTGCTTGGGTTGAGGGCAGCGCAAATGCAGACAAGATTGTCTTTGAGCTTTCAAATCAAATTGTAAATGCTAAACTGCCGGATGACGAGGAAAATGGTTGGACTGAATCCTATAGATCTGTACAAGACAAATGGGTAACTTATACACCTGTAAGCACACCGTCTACGGCGGGAATGTATACGCACATGGATGGAAAAAAGTATCCGGTGTATAAATTGAGTGACTTGACGGGAGCAAAGAATCCGGCTACGGAAGCCTCGCTTGTAGATTCCGACGGATACGTAAAAGAGGTCAACACGTTTAACTTTAGCAATACTCCAACAGGCAGGAAATTGCTTGTGACTAAGGTTGCGTATACGGACCCTGATACAAACTTGCCTGTAGTGCGGCCTGTCGCTGATTTACTTGTAGTTAACGTAGATGATGCGACTAGAGCATCTAAAAAAGCCTGTTACATTGTAAAACAGGGATATAGTAAGGGTTCTAATTTTACCGACCATGCCCGGTGGCAGGACTTTAAGATCGTAGCTCCGATGCCCTCGGATTATGATTCCTTTTTGGCAAATGGTCAGCTTAATATCTATCTGTATATCAATAAAGATTATGGTGCTGTAGCCCCAAATCTCGCCTTACCATACAATTTCAACCAACTCACATACAAGGCTGACTTAACACATTATTCAGATACGACAGTGGTGCTAAAGTCGGTCAAAAAGCCTCCAGAGGGACAGTCGGCAAAAGACTTCTATGTGATGCTGAAAATGCCTGCGCAGCAATTCAACTATTTTGATGTGTACTACGGTGGGAATTTTAAAGTAGTCGAAGCTGCGGGGAGTTCGCTCAGCACATATAATATGGCTTGTGATATAGCCACAGTAAAGATAAACCAAGTACCTACAGTTAAGAGTCAGGTAGAAGCTCACTTAGCTTATCTGAAGTGGAATGACCCTGATACATCCGAGGGTAAATATACCCCTGCGTATATAGAGTGGCTGTACGACTACGACGGAACAACCCAAGTTACCAGTCCACCGGCGCACTTTTTCTTTGGGGCAAATAGTACCGTAAGCTGGCTTGCCAACAAGAAGCGACGCCCGGACTATGGAGTGAACTATTGGCTGTCTGTCAATAACAACCGGGTGGCGCTGGTCCTCGAAGGAGATCCGGCTCCCGATATTGAAGGCTATTACCGCAGCTTTGGATACATCGGACGGATTATTCCGTTCAATGATACAGACTATGCCGGTAACTTCGGGGTGACTGTAGGCATGGGTGACATGACTGTGGAAAAGTCCGGCTTTACCATTGCTGATATTCGTGTAGACCAGAACCCTGCCTATGCCGGATTTGGGCGAAATACCTCGAACGGAATGTATTCCTTCTCTATGTTCAGAACGGCTTCAAATGTTATGTACCAATCTTACTACCCCGCATTTATCACACAGCTTCCCTCCTATAGTGGAGTTGGTAGTATCCCTTCCGATCTGTCTAAACTAATCCTTGATAAGACTAAAAACTTCTTCCAGGCATCGGTTTGGACCAAGCGTTACCATGCCAGTCCTGTCTACCTGGTACATCAGTACGAAGGTTATCGCGGTTACATGGATGGTGTTGTAGCCATCAATGATTTTAACTTAATTAACAAGGATGAGCTGATTGTAGACACTGAAGAGTGGAAAGACCCGGCGGACCATTCCAAAGGAACCTGGACAGAAGTCTATAAGTTCTTCAGTGTGAATTCCCCCGTTAATTTTTTGAAATTCTCTGCTAACCCTGATGAATGTTCTATTGCGATTCTGAAAGAAGTAAAGTAACAAACTGCTAAACAACACCCTTTCTTCTCCCCGCTTTACATTTCCCATTCTAAGGAGGACTCCCCGCATGGCAAATTTTAAGTACGCTGAAACGATTACCACTTCCCGTGAATTACTGGATACGATCAAATCACAGGTGATTGGAGCATCATACCCCTTCAATGCAACGGCAGGAGAAACTGCTGTTACTAACACATGGGCCCTCGAATCAGAAGTTGTAGACGTAGCAACCGGTAAGATTAAAGAGTTAGTTCTAAAGGGAACGAGCAAGATCAATGCGCTGACCCGTGAGTTCTATGTTAAATTCACTAACAGTGGATTCGGAGCTTCTGCAAAGCATAGCTCAATGGTTGTACAGGTTCTTTTTAATAAAACAGGTTCCGGCGGTTCAGCTACCTTCGGAGAGGCAGGACAGCCTGTCAATATTGAATGGGCAAAGCAGGATGCAAGCCCTGCGACGGACCGTACCCATGATAAACCGGTGTATCTATATATGAACGTGATGAATAATCGGCTGGCGATGGTCATCGTTGGTGATCCGGCGGTAAACTTTGATGATTATCGGAAGTCTTTCGTTTATATTGGAGCGCTGAAGCCGTTTAAATATAACGAGGATGATGTGGATGGCAATATCATGGTAACCGGTGGATCAGTAACCAACGAACCAAGTACCGTTCCGGGGGCACCTTATAATTTTGGCGCATATACCAGCTATGGAAACAATACCCTTCAAATGTTTAAGACGAGATCAGGAATCAAATTCCAGCAGCACTTTGCGTCTTTTATTACTCAAGCACCGGGACCAGGAAAAGCATTTGTTGATACTCAAGTAGGCGACACAGGCCTGAAACTAGAGCCGCAGGGTTTCAACGCCTCTTCTTGGACTAAGAAATATCATCTTTCTCCGATTTACATTGTTCACCCGTTTGACGGGTACCGCGGCAGCCTGGACTACTGTATTGCTGTTTCGAAGAATAATATTCTTCATCTGGATGAACTGATTGTGGATATCCCTGAAAATACAGAAGGAAAGGCCTGGAAGCAGGAGGTCTATCGTTACTTCGATCACAACACCGAAAACCATTTTATGAAAAAATCAGCGAATGTTCAGATGGGGATCGCTTTTCTGAAGGAAGTTCGTTATTAAAAGATTACCCAATCAAATCGTATAAGTGCTTAAAGGGAAATTTCAGATAGCCCTCTGGATTTCCCTTTTTTCTTAGGACGGAGGATATTATGCCTAGCCAACAATACAGCTTCAAAGTATCCGACTATGCAATATCCAAGACCGGATACATCCTAAAGGCAACCACTCTGCCGCCAGCCATCCAGCCGTACTTTTTTGTCTATGTTCCGTTCGGAAGATACAACAGCGTGTTAATGCTGGATTTCCTTATGGCTACACGAAAAGAAGTTCCAGCTCTGTTGCAGCAGCAGATTTCACAGGCTGTTCGCGATGATCTGGCTGGGATTGAGAATGGAATAGTTATTTTTGGGCAAGAGCCTAATCGGCCTGCTGAACTGATGCAAGCAGCGCACGCCACGCATGATAAAAGAATGGCTTTCTTTCTAAGGAATATGCAGGCAAAAATGCCCGAACGAGCCGGAGAGCTTACTGACCTGAGTGTTGCTAAGCTGAGTGAGAACAGCCGGAAAGCCGATCATCTGTTCAGTACAGAAGCTAGTGTAAATGAGCACAACCGAGAGGGATATATCCTATTGGATGCTATAGGCAATCGCGACGATTATGGAAGTTCTATGTTTAAGGACGGTCTGCCTGGAACCATTCTCCCCAAAATATCTGAAAGCCTGCAACCATTGAATGAACTATGGGCTGAGCGTCCCATTGATTGGGACTTTAATGTGTTTCGTAGTATTTTTATATCCAATCGTGTCGCTGTCTCCGATCTTGAGCGGCTGCAGATGAAGGATCTGGCCTTTCGCGTAGATAATCATGATCTACTCGTTGATCTGCAGATTGAAGCAGCGTTCCGTCCATATACGCCCCAAGGAACAATTATGCGTGAGAGATTTGAGGCTAAACGGAGCAATATTTTCGACCTGCGGGTTAACACAGAGCGTTTACTGGGGCGCCGGATGTTCAACTGGGATGGCGCTGTGAATCGTGACTACTTGTTAAGCAGCCGCATTATTAATTGGATAGGGAACGTACTAAGTGACCGGGAAGAAGGGAAACGGCTGTTTACCTGGGATGCAGCTCCGGTTACTACCCGCCAAATGTTGGCTGGGCGTGTTAATGATCCACGCACTATAGTCGATTATAACAGGATTAAAGGTGCCCGCATTGGAGATAATCATCCCACATCAAAAGTTCCGAACGTCTTTTCCGCAGATAGAGATGATGCAATTAGTGAAGCTATTGTCCATAAGGACTATCACTGGGCGGAAATCAAAACAAGACAATATAAAGCGCATTTAGCAAAAGAAGTTCAAGCTCAGCGTGAGGCTGAGGTTATCACCCGCCGCTTCATTGATAATATAGTGGGCAGTCGGAATATCAATCATGCTGCACATGTAATACGAGAACGTGGAGAAGCCGAACGAGACATATCGTTTCAAACCTATACCCTACGTATCCGGCAGGCTGCGAGGAATGTGCTGAAGGATTGTGGATTCTTCGTTCACTCGGTTGCTACCCGCAAGCACGATGCACTTCTCGCGTTGGAGCGAAGCGTGCAAGGGGGAATGAAAAATATTAATCGCTCAGCGATCCGTGGAGGGGGAGCCTTAGGGTCGCGCAACTGGGATGGCCGGATCTATCGGCATACGACAGGTTCTGGTAAACGTTCAGTGGATCTGGCACTTCACCTGACTTCCTTGGAGCAGGCAGAGCTGAACCGTAAAGTGGTCGTTCAGGTTATTCGTGAGTTTGGACAGGCTCAGCGAAATTCAGCAGACTTATATCTGTCTCAGAACTTGGAGGCGGGTTATGGTCAAATCCGTAAGCTTCAACTCTCACATGATGAACTGGCATCAAAATCAATTGAACTGAACACAAAACTCGCTCGCTCCATTATAAGCAGCAAAAACCCGCAGCAGCTTGCAGCCCTCGCCCGTGCAATCGAAGGCAATAGGTCAAGTGCTATACCTGTTCATTTAACAGACACACTAAATAGCTTCAAAAAAGAAAAAGACCTCTACGTGTCTGGGGGAATTGCTGGAGCGAAGGTACGTCAGGGAGGTATACCTCTCGCTGAGCTTACAGATTCACCTACTTTTGCAAATGGTATTGCGATTCCACGTGCAGGGGATATGGTCGAGGAATTTGAACGCTTTTTTAGTGAACTTCGTGAAGGAGACAAGTGGGGAATACTGCCGGAGGATCTGGATGTAGGCATCATTGACCGGGAATTCATGAGCACAATTCTGGATGTTATTTTTGCCTGGAAAGGATTCTTCTCTGATTTCTTCGATCCGATGATGTTTGCGGACCGCCTGCATGACAGCCACTCTCTGTTTGATTATGCATTGCAGTGGGCTAAAAAGGAGAGGGCTGCTGAGTTAATGTCTCCGGATTTTCTGGTAGGAGCAAGAGGCCGCCTGGATGCTCTTATGGAGTCCAAAGTCGTGTTTGCTACAGATCAGGCCCATAACGGTCTGCTTGTATTTGATGTCGGTTTCGCAGATCGGGATAAGCTTAGAAGCGCCTTAGAAGCGCCGGTAGAAGAGTTGGCATCCGGGATGGAAAAGCCTGGTCACGTTGAGGAAGGTCAGCGCTTCGATAAGGAACGTCTTTCTGCTGATTTGTCTGAGGAACTGCTGGCGGATGATATGCTGCGCCCCGCTATTATCCAGGTACAAAATCCTTTTGGATATTTTGAACCTGACCCTTCTTATCTAGGTGTTCACACCGAAGGGGAGCAGAGCCACCGCCTCACCCATTTTGAAGAAGGGAAGATTGCCGGTAAACCCCAGAGGCCCTCCGAATTAAGCGCCGGGGACACCGGGAAGCAGGAAGGAAGGCCTTCTGAAAGAGATGATTCCAAACAGGGGCGTCTCGAAAAACGAATATCACACTACGAGGAAGCTATCCAGGGAACAGAACCTATTCGTCCTGGCGATATGTTGGATACTGCAGAGATGGATCGTTCCACTAAACCGTCAGAGGTGGCTGCAGGACTGGAAGGAGTACGACCGGATACCTGTCCTGCCTTATATGCCCAGGAAGCCTTCTTTGCTCAGCAAGAAGAGCGGCCTGCGGAGCACTTGGAGAGAGGAAGTCTGGGGCAACAGGAAAAGCGTCCAGCTCAAACAGATGATGGAGCATCAGGAAGTCAGGTTTCAAGGGCTGCTGCTGCTGAAGAGTCCATGCTTGCAGAACTCCAGGAGCGTCTAAGCTATCTGGCTTCAGGGTATATCTTTGGAGAGCATCAGGATCGGGCAGGATTTATCGCAGAGATGTACTACGAAGCAGCTCGAATGAGTGAGCACGGAAGTACGCTTGAAGATGGCCTGCTGGGGTATATGCGTCTCGCATTTCATCAAGCTTTCTTGGAAGAGCACATGTTTGCAGTTAGACCTTCGGAAGCAGCGGAGTTGTTTGAAGATATTGTAGGGAGAGTAGAACCATTTCCGGCCATGCTTGAGGAAGACAAGCACGCAGAGCCTGAAGCTCAGCCGTCCTATTATCACGATGCACTTATCGCTGACAAACGGGAACATTATACCGAGCTATTAAGCGTCATTACCGGTACGAAAGAGGCTGCTGAATCTATCATTGAGGATTACCTGGCAGCGGTAAAGAAACTGAAGGACAGTACTTTTAATCAAGACCTAACGGCTACTGAGAGAATTAAGCAAGCCTTCATGGAGGCTATCCAGACCGAGGGACAAGGACTTGTGTACGACTACAATAACGATGTATTAGAAAACGGTATGGACCCGGAAGAGTGGACGGGGGGCTATGGGGTGCCAGAAGACTATGATCCGCATGATCCGTCAAACCCTTATTATCCTTGGGTAGAAGACCTGAATACGCTGGAACTCGGTCAGGATGACTGGATTCGATTCGACAATCAGAGTGGCACAGCTTGGAGCAGGGATAAGAATCAGGGGTTGTTTATATGTGAGCAGCAACTGGAATCCCTGACAGGACTATACCGAAACGATTTTTCCCACACAGATTATATGTTTGAGGCGGACTTTAGGGTAGGAGCGGAACAAGGAGATCATGCAGCAGGTATTTTGTTCCGGTACACCAACCCGCAAAACTACTATATGTTTGTGATCCATGGCGGCGATGTAGACGGAACGCTTGGGATGAGTCGCCCTATGCAGCTCTACAAGGTAGTGGATGGCAACCAGCAGCAGATAGGGGCTCCTATGAACCCTTTTGCCTGGGAGAAAGACAAGTGGTATAAATTTCAGGTTTCTGTCGAAGGGTCTCGGATCAAACTGTCCGTTAGCGGGCGGCTCCAATATGATTTTACAGATTAGAGGTGCAGGTATTGAAATCAACATTTGGTATTTTCACGAAAGGGCAGGGGCAAGTGTCCTTCGGGCGGATGAAGGCATCGCTAGTGAACAATATTAACGACCCCAATCACCCGGACAACCCAGCAAGTCCAAATAGACCAAGAGTAGGCACGAGAGAACCGGGGGAGGTTAATCCTGTTATTGGTGATCCGGGAAAAGGACAAATTGGGCGCTGGCAGACGGTGAATCTGGATTCCCTGGAATCTGTTATTGACCAGATTATTGAACAGTATCTTCGGGATAAGACCTGGTACTCTAACGTTCGCTGTCGTGAAGCTCTTTGGAATATGTACAAACGGCTTGCGTGGTGGGTGAAGCAGCAGGTTGACCCCAACCGGAGTGACTACCAGCGGGCTTTATTGTTAATTAAAGACTGCATAAGGCACATTTTGGAGGAAGCGCAGGACCCTGAGCTTGCCCACAATGTCAGTCTCCCTACATGCCCGGCCCCGTTTTACTTCCCATTCAACGCAGACTATTTTAATCACTTTGACGGGAATGACGTGGAGCGCACACTGTTTGACATGACAGCACTGCCAAAGTCTGACGATTTCCATGGACTTTTTCGCTATGTTTCATCCGTCGAAGATCAGGAGTGGGAAATTGTCCATTCTGTGGGTTCGAACGAGACTAAGGGAAATGAAAATATAATGAAAATAGCCCTCAAGCAGTTACTCCCTGGCAATTCTTCTAAAGTTACTTTTAACTGGCGCTGGAAACGCATGGGCTATATTTCTTTCAAATACTGGGCAAGTGCAGCCAATGGGAACGGACTGAACTTCTTCATCAATAACAATCAGGTGGGCGGGGAATGGTCTGACGGGACAGGGTGGCAGGAAGTGAAATTTAATGTGGCTCCTGGACAAACGTATAAGTTCGACTGGCTAGTACGTAAGCAGGTCGGGGATCAGTTCGGACAGAATGCTGTCTATATCAAAGATGTGAAGTGCATTGAAGTGATCCGCAGCCTGGGCGGAGATACCCCGCCTGACTTTGACACCATGGGTTCTGAGGCTTACGGTATACCGGGCTTCGAGTGGACCACCTGGTCGAAGAGCAGTGTGGTTAAAACCCATTTTAACGGAGTGGTTACAGACGAAAACCGAGCCCGGACCCTCCTTTACCACCTGGACAATGAATGTGACGGTACTGTTCGCTTTGCTTACAGAATGGGCACTGCACAGCCTGGGGTGGCCAGCGAGCGTTACTGGATGTTTTCCGACAACCTAAAAGATTATTTTCAGTACAGTCAGGGGAAGCGGGGCAGTTCAGTTTCGGCAGCACACGACCCGTCGTGGACTTTGGATGGGAGCAGCTCCACTACGCAGACGAATCAAGCGAAGATCGCTTATTCTCTAGTGGTTGGGGAGGGGTGTACAGTAGATGCCCGAGGGACAATTGAAATGGTCTGCCCTCCTCTAGAAATTGACCACTATGAGGACTCCGTACTTCAGACGATCGAAACCGCAAACTGGAGTCAGAGTGGTAATCTTCACTGGCAGAAAATAAACAATAGCAGCACTTACCGCATTGACAATCCTACTGAAGGAAGTGGTGCTCTCCAGACGGTTCTTTACTTGGAAGATGACGGCTGGTTTGAGTTTAGTTTTGATCACTCACTACGACCGACAGAACGGCTTGAGGTTCTGGTTGACCAGAAAGTTGTGTTTGAATCTGGGAACACGAACTCTGGACAAAACATTTATATCCCGTTAAATCAGGGTCAGCGCTTTATTTCTTTTCAGATTACAGATACCTACACTGAAGAAGGGATCACTGCCACTACAAATCTTGATTACAGCTATGGTTCAGCAACAAAGGGAAAATCATATACCAAAACGGGCCCGTTTGAAAGTGAGTTTACGATTACAAGAAACTGGGAAATGAGTAATGCTGGAACCTTTACAAGCCAGGATGGGAGCCAAATCAATTACACTGTCACCCTAAATCCAGGGGCTTCTTTTGAGGTGGAAGAGATGCTTCAGCTCACCGCTCCCTTGAATGAGAATCCGGACGAACCTATTTTCGAAGAGGATTTTAACAAAAGTGATGGCAAGCATGATCCAAGAATCAGCATGACTCCCAATTGGAAGTGGAAAGACATCCTCGATTATGCTGACCCAGATATAGGGGACGGGGTATACAAGGTTGTAGGAAAGGACAACTTTCCCAACACTATCACACTTTCCGGTGTTCCTTTAACGAACGATGGAGTCCTTGAATTTGAGTATGGAGGGAAATTCGGGCTAAAAGAAAATCTAGTTCTTACCATCGATGGGAATGTAGTCTGGGCTGATGCCAAGACTGAAACCAGTGCCACAGGAAACACCGTAAAAGTTCCGGTCAAAGCGGGTAACCACACGTACCAGTGGATTTATCAATACCTTGGAGGAACAACATATATTGATCCCGAAGCCGAAGGAACCGGAGCTCCCGATTCAGGAGAGGTGAGCTACCTTGCAGGCTCCCTTAAACAGCCTATTGTATATGGTCAAAGCGACTGGACCTTACTAACAGATCGTCACTCACGGATGCGCAGCGGAGGCACACATTTCAACACTCCTTTATCGCAGCAGGAGCAGGCATCAAGCACCAACGGAGCAACCATTACGCGAAACTTTTCTTTTAACAGCTATGCGGACGTGAGTTTCTACGAAAAGCTGACCATTCAGGCTGGGAAGGATATACCTCAGGCAAGCCGGATTAAGCAACTATCTGTTGGTATTTCCCGGAAAAACGACCCAAATGGAAATTTATTCGCTGGTAATGGGTATTACTGCTTAAATATTACAGGGGTAGACCCCGGAGAGGGTTCAGGCTGGGCCACTGCTTCTTTTTATACCCACGGGTGGATCAATATCACCTTTGATTTACTGGCGTATCTGGTTGATGCGACAGGGGGCCTTGTCACATCGGATAACAGAAACAAATCGGGGCGTGACACAGATCATCGGGGAGAATTTAGTGTACACATTGTCCCTGTCGGGGGAGAGGCTACAAAGGGTAACCAAGTCTATCAATTGTTGGAAAATATAGGGCCACAGGATAACTATAAGGATATTACGGCCTGGAATAAAGCACTGTCCGTTCCTCCCATTAAGAAAAGTGTTCCTCCAGGTAACTACTATGTCTATTTTAGGATGTTTGATGCCATCGCAGACTACGACAAAGACGCTAGTGGTCTTCCGTACTATGCAGCATTTAAAAATTTTAGTCTTACAGGTTCAACAGCCCCCTCAACAATACCTAATAGTGTAGACGATACAAGCGTAAAAGTTGATCTCCTTGATATCTCAAATGGATCTTTGGTGGAATCATACACTTACGGAACAGAAGGTGCAGTAAGCCGGGATATAATAGTGTCCTTTGGCAGCTTGCAGCCAGGGCGTGCCTATCAAGTGAGGTATACCCTGCTGAAGGGAGAAGGGACAACTGGAGGATTGAACGGCAATGGAGGGAGCATGCAGCTCAGCTCCGGCTGGTTCTCCGAAACCTGGTCCCCCTATTGCCGGGATAAGAACGGGAGCTACTACTCCCCAGGCAACAGCCCGTACCCGCCGTCCCCTAACACCCCCCCTCAAACACTGCCCGCAAATGATGGTTCGTATTGCTGGATTGATGTCATCAAGCTCTATCAGTCCAACCGCACAGTCTGCCCAGGAACTGGGCTTGATGTGGTGGTCACAAGTGGAGGTAGTCTTATTTCACAGCATGTCTACAGTTCACCAAGCCAGCAGGAAGTAACTGTAAGTTTGATTAACAGTACCCAAACAGCCAAGACATATGAAATCTCAATGCGTTTCTTGGCTGGCTGCAGCGGGGATAAGGCTTCCATGTATAAAGGGAAGTACAAACTGGTTGATAAGAGCATAATTATGCCTTCCTATGCCCAGATCACGGGTTTTCGTGCAACTAATCACAAGCCTATCTGGATGGGGGGGTGTTATACAAGTAAGATTCACGTCAGGGTATATAACGAGACAGGAACTTTGGTGTACAGTACTGATTTCATCGGTGGAGGACTGGATTCATTCCTTGTTAGTAAACTACCCTTTTCACCCTACTCTAAGTATAGAGTTGAAGTTGAGACAGAGCAGGGTGGACAGATCAGTACTGTGACTGGGAAGCATTATATGACTACTTTCAAATTACTTGACTTTACAGCCTACGAAAATTGGGTTTTTGTCCCTGATCCGTTCAAGGGGAAGCTGGAGTTCTTTATAGACAGCACACTAGTAGACACGTACACAAATCAAGGCGGCTTCTATGATGTTTCTTACCCGGTTCCAAAAGGGGCTCATGAGTTTAAGTGGGTATTCACGGAACTCGGAAACGGCTACAGCTGGGATTACTGCGACATTGATCTCCTGGAGCTGACGAATTGGGTATGTGACAGGGTACGTGTTACACCGTATTGCGAAAAAGGAGGAGGGGATAAATGTGTTGAGGAGCTCATAAAGTGCCTGCTGAAATTGTGGCAGGACAGACCAAAGGCTTGCTCGATTGGTAGAAAAATATGGCTGTTTACGTAAGGAGGACTTTGTTATGGGTGTCGTGGCGCTCAAGAAAAGCGGATTGATTTACCGTGATACGTTCGAGGCAGTGTCCTTAGATGGGAGATGGGAGATGTCACCGAACGACACATCACGTTATGAGCTGCTTGGGAACGCACTGCGGTTAAAGTCTGGTGTTGATCCTCTGTTCGCATTCTTTTCTCCACTTTCTGCGACTGAAGAGTTTGTGATTGATCTGAAAAATCTATACAATCCATCCGCCAAAAATAATCTGGGTGGGCTTACGGTGTTCGGAACTGCCGAGGACCGGCTCGATATGGAAGAGTACTACGATGAAGTTGAAGGTACAGCCCGATCATATCCGTGGATGCGGCTGGTACGCAGCTATAACGCATATAGTGCTTATTGGTCTGAGGATGGTGCGAACTGGAATATTGAAGGTACGGATCAGTTTGACGTGGCAGCGCCTAAGGTTGGCCTTTATCTGACGGGCGAAGAGAGCATGGAGGTGGAAGTGGTTCGGATATTTAGCTCAACAATGATAAAGATGACTGGACTCATAGAAGGCAGTCAAGTGGAGCTGGTTCAGGCGGGAAAAGTTGTCTCCTCCGCCATTTGCCGTACTGGAATGTCTGAGGCGGAACTGGACGTATCAGGGGTGCAGCTACCCTTTAACGGGAACTTCGTTGTCAGGCTGCCTGAGAATAACACCTTTACCAGTACTGAAGTGCAGCAGATCTGGGGAGGTGACGAATATAATTTTGAACCTAACGCTGATCTGTACCTGATTGACGGGAGTGGCAATGAACTGCCCTTAATCGAAAATATGGAGAAATTCTTAGGGTACGTGCAGTCTACGACGCAGGACTATAAGGATTTTCGAATATTGATCCGCAACAATATGGCCAGCGGGACAATCAAGAGCGTGAAAATCAACATTACCTGGCCGGACGGGACCCCAGCGGATATGAAGCTGGCGGATCTGTACCGGGATATTAACGGGGAACCCGCTGTGAAATATGCTGTTCTTGATTATCCTTCAATTGCTGCAGGTACAGTTACTCCATTCTGGCTACGAGTGCGCCGGATTACCGACTCCATGGCCTCGAAGGGAATCTCTGATGTTAATTTTGGGATAAGTATGATCTCGACCTATATTAACTAAGCTGTAGCTCGTATATAAAACAACAGGCGGGTGGGGGTGAATAAGTTGGCCGTTCGCTTTACGCGTACCGGAATGAATAGCAAAGTTACAGACCATAACCAGTTGCTGAATAAAGGCACTCACACACATGCTGAAATTGATGCCGCCCTTTCGGAGCTTGATGCCGCACGAAAAGATTTCAACAGCTTGGATGCCCGATTAATTTATATTCAGGAGAACTCAACTGGCGGCGGTGGAGGAGGCAAGGGAGGCTACGGAGGCCTGAAGTACCGCTATGAGTCAGCTCCAGGAACCCGAACCTCTCCACAGACAGATTTTACAGTCCCTGCGTACACCGTTGGAAATCATTCATTACTTGTGTTCGCGGAAGGTATTCTAATGTCCTCGCAAGAGGATTATCACGAAATAAGCACAACTAAGATCAAGTTTAATGACAGCATTCCCGTGGATCAGCGGATAACCTGTATCTGTCTTGGTGTCGGGGGTGGAGATACGGAGTCACCTTCAGAATCGGTGGATGTAGATATTAAGTATGAATATAACGAAGACCAATCCATAAAAACGGAGCGGACATATAGTGCTGGCAGTGAGCCGTCCCTGTTGAGAGAAGTGGCTTACACTTATGTAAGCGGCCGG
Source organism: Paenibacillus sp. P32E (assembly GCF_001909085.1). Classification (NCBI taxonomy): domain Bacteria; kingdom Bacillati; phylum Bacillota; class Bacilli; order Caryophanales; family Paenibacillaceae; genus Paenibacillus; species Paenibacillus sp. P32E. The sequence continues at coordinate 26,798 of NZ_LVYY01000003.1, forward strand.
GTTCTGACAGAAAGTGTGACCCAAGGGAATGTCACCATCCGAAAAACCTTTCAGTACGATGCTTCATTCAACGTTGTACATGTAATATCAAGAAAATTGTAAGGAGTGAAAAAATGGCAGCACCTAATAGATATAATTTAGGCAGGGTATATATTTACAACCTGGCTAGCACGGTTGTAGCCGCTATGATAGACGACCCTTACTGGTCAGTTTCATACTCTGATGTTGTGCCTAAGCCTTTTAGTATTACAAACCGTGGAAGTATGATTTTTAAGAATAAGATAGATCCTTCCTTGTACTTCATGCTTAACGTCAACTCTTACAATAATCATTTTATTCAGCCCGGTTTTTATGAATCCGAAGCAGGAACTATTGTTGCCGATATAGTCAGAGATGCCCAGTATCCAGGTGTTTATGCGTCTACGCCTATAACAGCATCAAATGTAAGTAATATATCTTATTTTCAGCTTACAGTTCTTACAACGAATAACTTTATATATTTAAACGGAGAGGGGGACGGAACAGCCGACCAGTATCCGTTACGGCTATACGCGGGCAGATTAAAGCCCTATGAATCAGAAGACCCCCTTATTGCAAATGATTTTGTAGGGCTGTTCACTCACTTTCCTGTTGGCAACAACGGTTCTGATTACACAGCCTATGCCAATGGAGCCAAAAATGTAGGTCGGGGATTTGTAAGGAGATCAAGGAACGGGACAAAGAACCACATCTACAATTTTACAACTAACAGCCAGCTTGTATCCCCAGGAGTAGGAGGGCGTTTTTTCATCTCTCCTTTTTATATTTACGATAATGCCGAGGGTGTCCGTGGTGAGTTTTTCGATATGTACACCGTCTGCTTTAGGGATGGAACTGCCTATCAGGATGGTTCAGTGCTTTCAGTTGGAAATGATAAGTACTATATATTTCATGTTGTGGATCAGATACCTCCTTCGAATTTCCAAACTTCTGGAGCGCAGTCAAATGGTGCAACTACTCAAGGTAGATGGTATTTCTTTGATACTGCGGTTCTTCATACCAGTAGCGATAAACCCCAGCGGGCGATCCTCGTCAAAATATAAAGGGAGGCGGTGATAATATGGCTTTTTTCAGCAAAAAGATCAAAATCAATCTACTGTTCAGCTTTTTGGTGGCGAATTTCAAAAGTATTAGCGATGGCTCCTGGACTGTAGTGTTTGAGAGTGCCACTATGCTTGTCGCAAAATCTGTCGGCTCTTCCGGAAACGAAAAGATGTACTTGAAAATCGAACCGGATACCAGTAAGAGTGCCACGGGAAATACTGTAAAAATGACGATATCAGATAACATGTCCTCTACGGATGGCAGTGTTCCTTCCCCCTCTATAGCAGTAAGTAGGTTAGTTCAGTTTCACACCGCTGCTGTGGATACTAACGGACTGATTGACTATCATATGTCTGTACTGGCAGACCGGATTTTTCTTTGGGTGGCAGGGGATGCCAATTCTACAACGGGTCTATCTGTAATGGCTTTCGCCGGACGTATTTCTCCCTACAAACCGGAAACTTCGGTAACCAACGGCTTTTCAATTGGCACAAGTTATAAGTCTCCAGAAGATGGCTTCCGGGTGATAAAAGATTCTTCAGGAGGCACAGCGAGTTCTCTTTACAAGTCGTATTCCACACTGGTTCCTGCAAACCCAGGCCCTGGAGGGGATTATAATGTATTTCCTCAAGTGCTGGCTAATGCGGTAGATGGGGCACGTGGAGAGCTTCCTGATATTTACCATATTCCACCGATCGGAGTCGGTCAGGGGGACATCGTGAATGTAGGGGGTAAAGCCTACACGGTGTATGCGCTCAGCCCTCAGCCTGCTGGGGGTGGTTATAGTAACTTCGCTGGCCCAAAAGTTGCGGTATACATGGGATAGGTGGTGACGGATATTGCCTTCATTTGACGGTAAAGCAATACAAGGCCGGATCGGAACCCGGACCTACTCGAAAGAAACTAAGGTATGTTTACCTCCGCTAATTCGCAATAAATTCCCCCTTAGCACTTCCAGTGCCCTTGTAGGACTGACAGAGCATACTGTGAACATCCTCAAACGTAATTTCTTTGTATATCAACCCCTACAAGAATCAAAGCTTGCCCAAGTACCTATTGGTACTTCCGCCATTTTCAGGGGATTGACAGAGCGGGCTGCTGACATTCACCAACGTGCTATTCCCCTCTATCAACCCCTCCTGATCTATAATGCCATTCAAAGGCCGGGACTGCCGGGCGTTGTTCTGGGTGGCGCCTCAAAACAGAAAAAGTACCGCCGGTTCCCCAATCCCCATATCCCTCTTACGAAGGGAGTGAAGTAATTGAATGAGGTGTGGATGATGCTGACGCACGATAACAAGCCCCTTACTATCGAGTTTGAATCAAGGCTGGAGAGTGGTGAGGCGCAGGTCGTCTCAATCCCCTTTAATGCACGAAACCTAAATATAAAGACTGTGAGGGTAGTTCCTCAGGAGAATGACTGTGACGTTGAGCTGACAATTCTAAGTAACAGGTCAGAGGCTGATGCTGAAGAACTCTACCAAAATGATACGACCTTTAGCACAGGTGACCCTGAAGAGGGAATTTACGACAACATTGATATGCTGTATATCGACGGGGATGGCACCTCAAAGCTGCACTGCCGGATCAAGAATACCGGAGCACTAACGACCATTTTTAAAACTAAAATAATGGCCTTAACAATTCGATCGGAGGTGTCTAATTGATTGCCTTATTAAACGGAGGGACACTTAGCACTCTTCAGGCTGGAATGGCTTATCTCTCCGAAATGATAGATGTGAGCGTGGAGTATGAGTATGCCGGTGAAAACATCTCCAAAGAAACTGTCTATGATAAGCTAACGCCTCGCAGCGTCCTGAAAACTACTGCATACACGTATAACCAAGAAGGCCTTCTGGAGACGGAAACGGTCAACAAGGCTGGAATCACAGTGGTAAAAACCTTTTTCTATAATCTGGACGGTAACTTGACTAGCGTAGATATCACCAAAATGGAGGGATAATCGTGGATCTGTCTGCTACTACAACCATGTCAGTGGTACAAGATGAGCTTAATATTTACACTTTGAAGAGCAATTACCGGCGTATATTCAAAAAGCTAATGGGTCTGTCATTTGGCTATGATGCCCCAGGTAAAGAGGGGGTAACCTCAGAATCCACTGTAAACAAAGTGTTAACCCGTCAGGAGTTCGAGATTTTGTTATTTGGACTGAACAGCCAAATTCTGTTTCCCAATACTGGAGCGATGTTTGCTGCTTCCTTCGGTTATTTGGCTGATGACCTTGAAGCAAATGCAGAGGCTATAGCTTTTACGTTTGGAACCTTGGTAGAAGAAGAGACTGCCTATCAAATGCAGATGCGCTTTGGCGTCTAGGAGGAGGGGGAAAAGTGTCCTACGATTTAAGTGCTATCCGGCGTTACACGCTTGCCAGCTATGCTAGGTATCAATTTGTGAATCAACTGGGGATTTTGCTTGCTAACGATCCATTCTGGACAGTGATTAGCCTAACAACGACTAATGGTGTTACAGGTGCAACGCATGGAGTCATTAAGCTAACCAATAAAGCAGATACCAATATGGAGTTTTTAGTAGGGTTGGACTGGAGTGTAAACTATGGGGCTGCTTTGCGGTTCGGTCTTAAAAAACAAGGTGCAACGCCATCTCTTGACTGTTATACAGAGAGTGGAAAGAGCAGCCAGTACGATATGGCTTTGCAGCTTCAAAATCCTGGTACCCCCGCTAAACATATGGCTGCTGGTGCGTTATCCCGAATGGATGTAATCACACAGAAAGAATGTATTTTTGTAATGACTACGCCAATAACCTACAACGATACAGATGTTCCTGTTCGTCTCTATCTGGGGCGTTGCAAAGCCTTCGAGGTGGAGGACAACAGCTATGGGAGAGAGTTCTATGGCGTGTTTGGGCATGTTCCCCTGGGAGTGGCTGATGCTGCTTCGTTGGAATTTTCTAATGCAACCGGATATGTGGTTAGCCGTGGCGTAGTCAAGAAAAACCGGTCAAATCAGCTTTATGGTGAGTATGACTTTGTGGGAAGCTCACAGGCACTATCTCCCGGGTCGGGTGGACGGATTATCATGTCTCCCTTTTTACTGGGTAATGCACAAGAGGGTATTCGCGGCACTTTTTGGGACGTGAATACTGCGGTGCTGCGAAGTACACAATTCTTCCCGGATGGCTCTGTCATTGACATTGATGGTGCTCGGTATTACGTGCTGCACTGCAATATTGAAGCGGGCAGCTGGTGGCCCCAAAGTGCTATAGCTACTCATACTGTCGCTCAGTATGGATATAACTTTTTCGACTCCGTGGCTGTTCCGTTCGGTACAAGAGTGATGTTATTTAAAATCTAGGAGGTGAACCGCGCAATGCCAATGTCAAGCATTCGGAGATATGACATTCCTTCAATAGCCCTTTCAGGCCTCATGCAAGGAATTAGTACTGCGCTAGCTGATGATCCTTTTTGGTCTATTCAATTCTTGGCAGGGAATGGACTGGGAAACGGTGTTACCCATGGAGGCATCGTTTTTACTAACAAAAATGATCCCAGTATGGTGATTACAGTAGGAGTGTGTACACCTAACACGAACTATCCTTCGTCTCTGCGGTTTGGTTTGTTTAAGAACGCAACACCAAAGCCTGATTGCTTTACTAATACTACAGCGGTTGCCTCACTCAATGCTCCTTATTTTGGGGGATGGGGGGGACAATATCTGGATGCCGGACTTGGTTGTTACAACTCGGCGGGGCAGTCGATTATTTCTGGAACTCAAAAGATAGTGGTAGTGTCACACAAGGAATATGTGATGATTCTCTCAGAGCCCATTACCTATCCCAATGTGCATTACCCCATCCGTTTGTACCTTGGCCGCTGCAAGGCCCTCGAGACGGAAGATCCGGCTGTAGCGAATGATTTCTACGGATATTTCCCTCAAATTCCTGTAGGGGTGAATAGCACTTATCAGACAAATATTCCGAACTACCTAAATTTTGGACGGGGTGTAGTCAAGTATTCTCGTGCAAAAGAAGCATACCAGTATTACAGCTTCATGCCGCAGTCCCAGCAATTATCTCCGGGTGTAGGAGGGGCTATCTTTGTGTCTCCATTCTATGTTTACAACTACAACGAAGGTGTCCGTGGCGAATTTTATGGTATGCGTACCGCTGTGTTAAAGCCATCCTCACTATCCTCTTATCCGGACGGCTCCATAATGAATGTTGGAGACGATGAGTATTACGTAGTTCATGTTAGCACTGCTGCTAACATTAATAAAGCATCCTACGGCACGTGGTATAGCGGTTCTAGTTCTGGAATGAATGCCTTCCCCAAATTCTTCGATTCTCCGGTCCTTCCCAACAACGGCCAGCGTATTTTGCTGTTCAAAATTAATTAAGGAGGCGAACTATGCCTGCATTCTCTGGAAAAGTTAGAATCAACCAGCTTTACGATGCCCTTGCCAGTCACTTGAAAAGCTCTGCTGCTGCAGTGCTATGGACTCCGGTTAACGAGGCGGAGACAGCCCTCTCGCTGACCTCTACAGGTATAAGCGGCACGGATAATCTTTTTGTTAAATTAGATGCGGGTAACTCCAAATCAGCAACAGGGAATCAACTGGTACTGACGGTAACGGACCTGATTAGTGAGGATGGTATGGTCAGTGCTACGAGATGCGACCGGAATGTCGTTGTTTTTTCGGCTGCTGTGGATACCAATCTCCTTTGCGAGTATGATTTATCCGTTACCAAAGACAGAATTATCCTCTGTGTAAAGGGGGATCCTTACGCCAACAACAATGTTAGTATGATTGCTTACGCAGGTCTTTTTAAACGCTATAGTTCTGAGATGAATTCGATGGCTCAAGGCATCGGCGTATCTTACCAGGGGGATAATGGATTCTATTGTCTACAGGATATTACCGCGCAGCAATACTATAACGTGTATCAGGGAAGAAGTGTCATTGTCCCGTTAAATCCTGGCTGGGGTACATTATACAATGGCAATCCTGTTATTCTTGCGAACATGTACGAAGGTGCAAGAGGCGAACTGCTGGATATTTTGGCGCTGCATTACTCAGGTGTAACTGCGGGAGACCAAATAAAGATGAATAGTAAAGAATATAAGGTTCTACAGCTCACCACAAACGGCAGCAGCTTCCTCCCAAGTACAACAGTTGCTGTTTGTCTGGCCTGATGGATGTTTTGCAGGTAGGACAAGTTCAGGTGCGCCGGGATCTGGCTGGAAGTCTGAGCAAACCACTGCCACTCACACTTTCATATGATGTTGCAGTTCCGCAGGGTCTGATTTTTAATCGCTCATCACGGCCATCTGCAACCCTCGGCGGGGTGTACACCACTTCCTATGTTGGGAGTATTCCAAACCCAATCGTCCCCGTACAAAACCTGATTTTCAACGATAACTTTCGTGCCATGCTTCATGCAAAAGGATCAACCAGTGAATATAAAAACGGTCCCAGAGCGTACGCGCAGTTTATCCCGCAATATATCATCATGGATACACGCCAGCAGGAAGCAAAGGAGCTAAAGGGGGTCTCGCTCAGCGGAACGGGGAGCGCAACTACCAAACGGCCCCGAAAGTATCCTCTGGAGTTCCTGCCAAAAAGGAGTTGAGTGCAGTGAACGGAGATTTTTTCTTATTGCAATATCAGAAGACAGCAGGTGGCGGGATGAAGCTGGTAGACCTTGATTTCAGAATCAATGCAGTTGATCCTGGGAGTACAGCCCGGAAATCCTTCTACACTGGAAAGGGTAAACTGCTGCTCAAGACAGTCAAAGTGATTCCGATAGGTGTATCTTCCAGCTGTGAGCTGACAATCGTACGAAGTGCGACGGCAGAAATCAGTGATATGAAAGAAGTCGTCTATGCGAATGCAACGGAATATAGTACAGGCAATACGGCAGACGGTATTTATGATCTTGTAGATATTCCATATGTAGATGCAGACGGAACAAGAAATATCCATCTCGCCCTAAAAAATACGCTGAGCACAGGCACAGCCGTAGACTTTCGCATCATCATTGAGGCCATAGAGTTAAAATAAACCTGGCAGTCCTTTCTTGTATAAGAATGGACTGCTTTCTTCATGTAACAACAGGAATCATTCCAGTATTGAATATGAGAGCAATCCGCACAATCGGCCTATCCTAATCATACTAGAAGATCAAAGGAGTGGAGCCGTTGCATAAGCAGCTCAGGAAGTTCATTCACCGGTGTAAGCCTGTTGAGTCATCTTTGGCATTCATAGCGGGCTTTTGGGGGCTACTGTTACTTACCCCGCTAGACACTTTTGGTGCCGGTGCTGACTACACCAAATTCTTAAAAACTCTGCCCGAAAATACATGGGGATGGATCATGTTGATCCTCTCTGCGGCAACCGTGGCGGGTATGCTCGGTCGGTATTACCACATCAGGAGAGCTGCGCTCTTGGCGTCAACTTTTATATGGTTCTTCATCAGCTCTCTGCTGTTTGCAGGGAATCAAGCATCTACCGGGTGGGGGGCTTACCTGAACTATGCATTATTATCTTCATGGGCTTACGTGAAAGTGGGGGAGCAAAGGCATGGACGTTAATGCGCTAGTAGCCCTGGCGGGCGTGCTCGTTACAGCGCTTGGCAGTGTGGCTGTGACTAAGTTCAATAATCGCAAGGATCTTACACTCAGCGACCGCCAGCAGCTCTCCCAGGAGCAGAAGCAGATTCGGGACGAGCTGAGAGAAGAGATTAAGTCTCTGCGTGATGAGATGAAAATTTGGCGTGACCGCAGTCTGCACCTGGAGGACGAGCTGCGGAACTGGAAAGAGAAATATACTACGCTGGAGCTTGATTATATCAAGGCGACTGCCAGAATTGAAGAACTGGAGAAACGTCTGAACCAACGCGAAGGAGGTGATTAATTTGTTAACAATCCAGCAGCAGCGAATACCAGTCAATCCGTTCTCGCGGCCAGGGAAAAAGCTTGTGGCCAAGCGGGGCATTGTCATGCATTACACGGCTGATCCAGGTGCTTCTGCACAGGCCATTGGCAATTACTTTAGCAGTCTTAAGAATCAGAATCCGGATGACGGAACAGGTGACCGTTACGCCAGTGCGCACATTCAGATCGACCGGGTAACGATTGTCCAGTCCCTGCCTTTTGATGAGATGGGCTACCATTGTGGCAGCAAGCAGCCTTACCTTCCAGAAGCCCTTTCCAAGCTTGGCTCGTACCCGAATAATTCCACAGTAGGTATTGAGATGTGTATTGAAGCAGACGGATTGATCCATGAAGATACCTTCAACAATGCTGTGGACATGGTAGTGTACCTCATTCAGCATGAGGGTTTCCCAGAAGTGATTTTTACCCATAAAGGGGTTGTCGGCTGGAAGGATTGTCCGCTTCCGTGGGTCAGGAACCCGAGTGAACTTGAACGCTTTAAGCAGGAAGTGCACAGCCAACTCAATTCACAAGAGGAGGAAGAAGATTTGAACTTGTCAGCGAACCAATGGACGATACTCACTACTCAGCTCAAAGAGCTTTACGATAAAAAACTCATCACGGATTCAACTTGGCTCGACAAGGCAGCCGTAAAGAAACTTACGGTTTCCGAGCTGTTATTCATCAATACCGCTATTATAAACCGGGGTATCAAGTAAGAAGCTTCTATAAAAGGAGGGATAAGACATGAACGTAATTACTTTAATGGCGCTAGTGGCCTTTTTATCCGAAGCCTTAACTGAGATTCTGAAACAGGCCTTTCCGATTCAAGACAAACAAACCTATCTGCTGTCCATTGTTATCGGTGTGATTCTGGCCTTTGTTTTCGAGGTGGATTTATTCAATCTTACCGGGCCCGGGCACTATGTCTCTATCGTTCTGTGCGGTATTCTTGCCTCACGAGGCTCCAATTATATCAACGGATTGTTAAAACAAATAGGGATTATCACAGGCAGGTCATAGGGTTGCTGCCAACAAAAGCGAAAAACCGAGCAGAAGTTCTCTCGGTTTTTTTGCTTTGGACCACAGTATACTCAGTTATTTCTTATGTTCTTGTCTACTGCCCGAAGAGGAGCGGTCAATGTAGTTGTTCAACACTTCCAGGGAATCCAGGTCAAGAAGAGTTACGCTTAATTTAGAATCCAGCAGCAGCTCCGCTACCTTTTTCATAATTCTCCCGGCCCGCATTTGTGAAATGTTCTCCGTTTCTGCTGTCTGGGTCTGATTTAAGCCGGCGATACGATGCTGAAGAACCCGCAGCTCCAACTCGGAAAGATGTTCTTGAATAGAGGCGACTATGTCTTTGACATAACTGCTGTCGGTAGCCTCTTCTTCTGTATTGTCGCTGCTGGTGAGAAAGTCCATATAAGTAGGATCTGAGTCTATGCTGGAGCCATCGGTTACCTTTTCCTGCAAATACTTCACTCTTGATCCAATAAGCATCGCTTTTTTGATCTGTTCCTCTGGTTTCTTCAGATTTTTTGCCAGAAGCTCTACTGATTCCTCTTCGGAACCGTTACCAGTTCGGATGTTAATCTGATTCATTAATTCATGGGCGGTTCGGGTAGGACGGATAATCGGGGCGTTGTCGCGGAGGTAGCAGCGGACTTCGCGAACGATAGAGGGTACTGCGTAAGAGGAGAATTTCACTCCCCGTCCGGTGTCAAAAGCCAGGATTGCCTTAATAAAACCCAGGCGGCCGAGTTGAACAATATCGTCTTTTTCCACGCAGTAGTTCTGAACAAGCTTTTCGGGTTTCCCGATGTATTTGTGTACGCTGTGCCAGATTAAGGTTTCATGAAGAATTAAAAGATCACCCAGAAAGTCTGAATCTCTTTTGGCAAGGTCAATATTGGACATACTAGTTAACGAGTAAAAGTTCTTATCATAATCTAAGTTATTGCGTATATGTTCGGGGTAGCTGCTCAAGTGGGGACACCTCATATAGTATGAATAATTTCCTGGAAGGCGGTATTTGAGGGGGGATTATTCTAAACTTCGTTCTGCGGAGAGGTCCTTCATTTATCAATGGCTTGATTCGCCAGGTGCTCTGCAAGAGTATTGTCGAACTCTTCTTTAGTGATGATTTGAATTTCTAACTCTTCTTTGGAGAGTACCCATCCTGCACCGTCTGTCATAAGCAGATTGATAAATACAAGGGGATCACTCATAAATTCTCTGTTCACGTAGTCGAATGAAATGACAGCCTTCTCGTAACCGGCGATCTGACCTGTAAACCAGGCATTTACAGATTCTCCGTCTGGACCTGTGTGCGTATTCTGAGGCACAGAAATATACTTGCCAGCTAGAGAGATTACCTCGTCTTCAGTTATGGTCTGATTGTAAATTTGTCTGCTCATACAAGTTCATTCCTTTCATCTGGATGGTGTTCATTTTGTAGCTCCCGCAGTCTTCGGGTGATCGAGCCGGCTGGAGTGGCTTGAATCAAATCCCTTGGCTGCTTTAATTCATCGAACATTACCCAGTAAGCATGCAGAAGCTCATTCTCTCTTTCGACAAGTGAAGGCATGAGCGATACAAGCAGCTTTACGTTTTCTTTAATGGTTCTCATAATAACCTCCTATCAAATAAAAAATCCCTTCCAATCACTATATACGTGAGGAAGGGATGTGAATTTAGGGATAGTATAAAGTAATTATGAGGTCCAGGGAAAATAAAAAAAAAGGCCCCGGTTAGGGCGTGATTAGGGAAATGAATTAAATGACTACAGCACACTTTGCCGTGATGCCGCTCCAAATTTGTGACATCCTTCCACGGCTAATGTCGAATACCTGTGCAATTTCTTTGAATTCATATCCCGAAATACGAAGACGGAACATCTCTTTCTCGCGTTCTGTCAGTCCCAGATGGTCCATAATATCCATCATTAGCTCTGCGTTCTCGTAACCGAGATCCTTTGCCCCTGCTTCGTAGGTAACTTGTGTATCATCGACACCATCAAATATAGCCAACGGAATAGCATTGACAACCTGTAAGTTGGATTTTGCTCCAGCCTTTTTCAGACAATCCCGGATAGCGCTCGTTACGATGCGGTCCAGGTAAGTCGATACTTTTGACTTGCTGCTATCATATTTAGGGAGATATCGGTAGACTTTAATCAGCGCTTCCTGCACAACATCCTCACCATCAGTGCCCGCAAGGCGCATTCCATGTACTCGCTTTTCCACTTTTTCCTTGCTTTTTTGAAAAAAAACATCCATTTCTCCCAACGCGTAAAGCTCATCCAGTGTTTCAGTCCCCATGTATATCTGCTTCCTCCCAAGTTGATCACTTGTTAATTCATTATCAATATCTATTGAAATTAGGTATAACGTAGCAATAAATCTGTTCGTATACCTATTATATTATACGAACGAGTGTTCGTATATGAAACTATAGTCATGCTTTTTTGCCCTGATTAACTAAATATACCACTTGCCAAATGTCGATAGCTGTCGTAAAATGCTGTATTTTTACAAGATTGAGCATTATTCATAATCCATACATCTTATTATAGGGAAGGAAGTCGTAAAATGCTGAATCCAACCATATCCTTCACCTGTTTGTAGTCGAGCTGTTCGCTGCTGATTCTGTTCATAGCTTCGTCAATAATACGCTCTATTGGGCTTGTGGTACTTGTAAATTCAAAAACAATAATCTCCGTTCCGTCGATTGTGTAGGTTACCCGATATGTCTGAAGGCTCATATCCCACCTCCAAAGAAGTTAAGCTGTTCTGTCGTTCCTTGCGTAGTCGTGTATTCTGGATTTTGGGTCACTGAGTAATTCCTCCTGATTCGCGGATTATCATTTGTACCGCTTCCTGATGTTTTATACGCGAGGTACTGGACGGAATTTAGGGGAGGGATGCTTCGGATTAGGAAAAGTTGGGCTGTATGCGGAAGAACGAAGTCAAGTTGAAGCATTTGAGGGAAAGTAGTGTGGAAATTGGGGGTTAGCTTAAAGTGATGCTGTTCTCTTCATCAATTATTTCATTCATTTCTGCCTGCGTAACATGAATGGCTGCAAATTCACTGCAAACCCTTTGGATTGCCTCAAAAAATGTATAATTTTGCAGAAGGTCTTCGGCATTTAACCCTGCTGTCTGCAGTGCTTCCATCACTTCGTCAAGATCTGATTCACTTGTCAAAGTTTGTACGGTTTCGATCATCTCTTGAATTGTAGCCATGAGTAAAAGGGCTCTTCTTGCTGGTTTCATTCATTCTCCTCCTTTATTGTAACGCGTTGAATTTAGGAATAGATCAATTTGGGCATCTCAGTATAACTGCATAATGATCATTTGGCAAGTAAACAATAGGGCAAATCAAAAGGCCACGATTAGGTGGCCCTGACTTCGCTTATGATAGAATTCACCAAATCCTCGTTCATGACTTTCTGTGCTTCAATTAAGACTGCTAAAATTTTCACCTTGTCGCCATAGATCGTAAGCAGAATTTTATTGATATGCTCCGAACTTAATCTACCCGCTTTGGCCATGGAGATTAAAGTGACGACAACAATGTCACCCTCAGCTTCACCAGAATGGACCCGGCGTTGTAGTTCATTAGCGATGGCTGTTACCTGGGTTTCACTCATCAAATTGTCCATTTTAGCAAATCCCCTCGCTATTTATAACTTCTTGTAGGTTCGGCTTTTCAAATGGATTAACATCCACCTCCGATGAAATAATACTCAACACAGTATATGGTGCTACAATTACTAGATTAACAGATTGTGTTTTTTAGCCTGCTTTCAATTAAGTTACATGGATCTTCCGGTAATGAAATCGTCTCCTTCCAACATAGTATCATACATCTTCGCTTAATTTTACTCTTGTCTTACTGGTTAATTATTGTAATTATTAGCTCTCGGGGGATTGATTGAAGATTATTACGAAATCCAGAAAGTACTCATAGTAGTATATTTATATAAGAAGGCGGGGAGGGAAGGAGCGGTGATTAACTGAAGCATTACAAGGCAAGATTATATATGTATATATTATAATTTTAACAAAAGTATTGGTAGTATGTTTAGGAGTTTAAAATTATAAGAACATTGGGCTTGTCCTGGAAAGTTGAGCGGACAGCTCTTTTTTTGTGACCATATACGTCTAAAGATTCTCCCCGTCATAATTTATGCAAATAAAGGAGCGGGAAAAATAAAAAATATGCTTCATCCAAATTTGGATATTTTACAGCAAATTCGAAAAATTGTATAGTAATTTCCTATATTGCGAATGTATGTTCGCATGTTATAGTGTAATTACCAATTTATTATGACGACAGCACTTGGAGGTGCGCACCTTGCCTTATGATTATTTTCCAGTATGTAGCGTATGCGGAGCTGTGGATGAATACGTGGCAAAAACATCCCAAAAAGACGAAAACGGCAATCATTTCATTCAGACGCTATGTTCTGTATGCGGTCATCCTATCTCAATAGTTGAAGCACAATACCGTTCTGAGAAACAGCTCCAATATTGTCCAGTAAAAGAGCGTTCAGAAAATTTCTTTCGTGAATTATCTGGTGATGCTTTAATAAAAGAAGCCTTTTTTTTAGAGAGCTTATATCTAGAATGGATGAAGCTTGAAGAAACACAAGGAAAAGTTGATCGGCGACTAGTTTTAGCTAGAACCTTCTGTCTTAAAGAACTCCGGCGGCGACTTATAAGCCCTGAATAACATAGATGCAGAATAACGGGGATAATCTGAAATTCTTCAACTATATGATCATTTATAAATTGAGACAATAACAGCTGAATAAAGGAAAGGATAAATGCGAAAATTACAGGCTATTACCCGGTACAACCGGATAATAGCCTGTTGTTGTATAGAGTCAGACGATTTCTATTGGATCTGGCTCTTAATAATCTAGAAGGCGTCCATTGTCATGCCAATGACCGTACATCTTATTTTCTCTAGTGTTTGATATCAATTTTTCTAATCTGCTCTTGAATATATCCGGCTGATTTTTATGGCTTTGTATCGTGTCGATCCGAACTCTTTGGTAAAGAGCCGGAAATGCCAAGAAATTTTCATATACTTGTCTTTCCTCTTGTAACCTTTGTTCTATGACCCTATCTATTGTAAAAGATTTGTAATCCATATCAGGAAGCACCTTTCTTCCTTCGTCTCTCATGAACCCCAACTTTTCGAGGCGGCGGACCCGTTCTTTGTTCAATTCAGTCCATCCACTTCGTTTGTTTCTGGGAGACAGTCTCTGCGCCAGCTCTGATTCCGATATTTTCTTTTTAACCCCGTCAATCCAGCCAAAACACAAGGATTCTTCGACCGCATCCAAATAGAGCAGCGCATCCGGATGTGGTGTCATACCTACTACGACTCAGCAGGATTTCTCGGTCTTGGAATTTTCCTGCAGCCAAATCCTCAGCTCCTCTCTCGATGCGGCTGTGAGTAAATTTTCAATCTCCATAAAAAGTTAAACTCCTTTCTGGCAGAGTGTCAGTCTGAGGATTCCAAGCGTCTCTCCGCCAGGACGGAATCATCATCGGGTTTCTGATACCAAAAAAGGGCATAGTCGTTCATCGTGGATGCGTGACCCAGTTGACGCAGCATTGTAGAAATATTGCCCCTGTGATAGGTTCCGTGATTAACCAGGTGCAGCACTATTTCGGACAGGCGTGTCTGGCGGATTCTGGTGAACGGATTGTCAAGCAGAATGATTTGCTCCAAATCGGACTGGTTTTGGAACCATTCGCTGTATTGTTCTGCTAGCTGGGCAAATAGATGGGAGTATTCGTCCACAGAATGCAGGAGGTTCTTATTAAGCGGTAGGGTTGCCTGCAGCGCCTCTGGCATACCCGTACCAGTTACAACCAGATACCACATTGTATCTACCGCATAAATGTGACTAAGGGCATGAGCAACGGTGGGGAACGAGCTGTTCACTTCTTGACTTAGCACAGAGGATGGGAGTTCTTTGATCCTCCCCAGGATCGTCTGGTTGGCCCAGGTGTGGTAATTCAACATTTGTAGCGGATGATTCATTTGCAATGTCTCCTTTGGACTTATCATGAATTTGATTTGGTTTCTGTTGTAATCATAAAAAAAGAAGTTTGACAACAGAGTGTCATACTTCTTCATAATGTTTGAGTGTATTTTGAAGCTGCTCTTTTATAATGGCTCGTAGTAGAGGGGGTTCTAGGACTTCGGCACCGCTGCCAAAACTCAGCAGAAGGGTCCAAAGCCATCGTGCGCTCAATGGTTTGTAAACTGGAATTCGCATCGTCATACTCCCATCGGCATGGAATTGCTTTTGGACCTGATGAAACTGATCCATCGCTTCCGCCAAAGCCTCCGGCCCTACCCGGATCACTACATCCTCCAGCTGATCTTGCTTATCCTTGTTTGAACAAGCAGCCACTTCCGGCACCTCATGATGCGGTTCAAATGATTCCTGTGTCAGGCGCAAATTCATCAACCGGGACAGCCGGAACTCCCTGTAATCCCCCCGGGTTCGGCAAAATCCATAAACGTACCAATTCCGAAATTTAAAATGAAGCCGCAGCGGCTCCATATCGCGGGTAGTACGCTCATTCTCCGCATTAATATATTCAAAGCGGACGATATTACGCTTCGCAATGGCCGTACGTAAATGGGGAAGCACATCGGGCTCCGTCCGGAGGGTTTCAAGATCCACTGCCAGGCTTGTGGTCAGATGCTCCGGTCCGATCGTCTGAAGCCGTTCGATGGTCCCCTGCGCACGCTCATCTTCAAATACGGAGGAAAGGCTTCTGAGCACGGTAATCAGGGAATTGACATCATAAGAACCGAGCAAGCTTTTATCCATTTTGTATCCGTTCATCATGCCATAACCGCCTTTAGTCCCCTGATAGGATACGACCGGAAAGCCGGCAGCACAGATCACATCGATATCCCGGTAGATGGTTCTTTGGGAAACCTGGAACTCATCGGCCAGCGTGGAGGCAGACAAAACTTCGTGATTCAGCAGCTTATAGATTATAGAGATCAATCGCTCTAATTTCATAGATATCCCCGCCTGTTAGTCCGTTTCGTATTACTGCCCGTTATTATATCACAGGATAAAGAAGTCAAGAGAAGCGCTGACGGTATTGGCGCGGGGATATGCCCTCCAGCTTCATGAAGCTGGAGCTGAAATAAGGAGCCTGGTTGAAGCCGACCTCTTCGGCAATCCGCGCAATGGGGAAGCTGGTCTGCATCAGCAGCAGCTTGCTCTGTTCAATGCGGTAGCGGAGCAGATACTCTATGGGGGAGCAACCGTACTCCCTGTTCATGCAGCGGGCAATGTAGACAGGATGAAAGTTAAGACTTTCCCCGAGCCTTGCAGTCGTGATTTCCTCGCGGTAGTGGGCCCGCAGGAAGGAGGCAGCCTGTTCAGCACAGGCGGTGGACTGGGAACCGGAGCGGCCCTGCTCTATGGAAGCCGCGAGCTGCTGGAGGATTTCCTGAAAGAGAATTTGCTGCCTGAAGCGGACGGAGGTCAGATGGGCATTGCTTTTGAGCATCTCCAGCTGGAGCAGCAGCTCCTCTATTCTGGCAGGCTGAAGCAAGGTGATGAGCTGGGAGAGGCGCAGGCTGAACGGACCGATCCCGAAGTAGGCTGCGGGAAGCGGCTCGGCAGATACACTGGCTTCAACAACTGGATCAATCATGGCTCCACCGGCTTCATACAAAACAGAGGAAGATGCACTGTCCACACTCCAGCTGCCGGAGGTTTGGAAATGCAGCCAATAATAGGTCGTATCTTCTCGGCAGCCCTCACTTCCATAGTGATGGCAATCCGGCCGCAGGATTAGCGCTTCGCCTGCGTTCACTGTAAAGCTTCGGTCTTCCTCGCCGATATAGAGACAGCCCTGGCGGACGATCAGCAGATCGAACACCTGAATGTGCTGGCGGTTTGGATGAAGATAGCCAGTCTGGAATTGATTCAGCCCGCTGATAATGTAATGAGGCAAAGGCGGGACGGAAAATTGTAAGATATCCATGAGGCACTCCTCCCTAATGAAAGTTGGGATATTGAAAGTTTAGGTTTCGTATGTGGTACATTTTTCAGAGTATATCACCTATAATTTAGTTCTGACAAGATGAATTGTATCGAAGTGGGCGTAGGATTCGAGTATGGGCGTCCACCGGAGGAGGGTTGATTTCGTGAAAGCTATAACCGGAAAATCCGGTCTGTGGATGCTGGCCTGGCCGATCTTCATCGAGATATTTCTGCAGACGCTGCTGGGAACGGTGGACACGATTATGGTCAGCCGGATTTCGGATGACGCGGTTGCGGTTGTAGGGATTTCCAATCAGCTGTTCGGTGCGTTGACCACGCTCTTCACCACCTTGGCCGGAGGGGCGGGAATTCTGATTGCCCAGCGTCTGGGTTCGGGGCGTTCAGAGGAAGCGCGTACGATTGCTATTATGGGAGTAACGTCCAGCAGTATCCTGGGCTTCGGAGTTAGCCTGCTAATGTTCCTGTACTCGGACCCCACGGCCCGGCTGCTGCATATCTCCGAAGAGCTGCTGCCGCTCGCGCATGTCTATCTCACCTATGTCGGGGGCGGATTGTTCATGGTCGGGATGACCGTTGCGCTGGGTTCAGCGATCCGCAATACCGGAAATACCCGTGGGCCGATGTATACGGGAGTGGCGGTGAATATCATTCATATTGCCCTGAACTATCTGCTGATCTTTGGAGTGTTCGGGCTACCGGAGCTGGGCCTCGCCGGCATCGCGGTGTCCAATATGATCAGCCGGCTACTGGGTGTCTTCATTCTGCTGTATCTGTTCAGCCGATCCTTTGAACGTACAGTCCGGCTGCGGGATTTCCGGATCTTCAACCGGAAGCTGTTCGGGGAGATCGTCCGTATCAGCTGGCCGCTGGGCCTCAATTCTTCATCATGGGTACTGTCACAGCTGGTGATCTATTCGTTTATGGCGATTCTCGGGGCCAAAGAACTGGCAGCCCGCACCTACCTGAATACGCTGGAATCCTTCTGCTTCACATTGGGTTATGCCGTAGCGATGGCTGGACAGATTCAGCTTGCTCATCTCTTCGGCGCCCGTCAGACGCAAGAGGTCTATAAAGGGGCTTACCGCACGCTCTATATCGGGTTGGTTATTGTCGGTGCCAACGTGCTGCTGCTGTTTGTGTTTGGGAGAACGCTGCTGGGATTTTTCACAGAGGATGAGGCGATTATCTCGATAGGGGTATCCCTGCTAGCCCTTAATCTGCTGCTGCAGCCCTGCAAAATGCTGAACATGGCCATGGGTAATTCGCTCAATGCGATTGGAGATACCCGTTATACTATGTATGTCTCCATCTGCTCCATGTCGCTCATCGGCGTGGGCTGCTCTTACTTCCTCGGGATCAGTGCCGGCTGGGGTCTGACAGGCATTTACTGCTGTATGATTGCCGATGAGGCGACAAGAGGGCTGCTGGTGCTGCGGCGCTGGCGGAAGCGGAAGGTGCTGAGTGAGGCAGAACGGCGAATGGATGAGGAAACACCGGGACTGGCGGTGAAACGGGGCCGGGCTCTTTTCGTGGAATCTTAGATTAGTTATACGGTTAGTCTTCTATATAAAGCTCCGGGGCTGTCCTGATACAGGAGAGTTTACGGGGCTTTTTGCCGTTCAACCTTTGTTTACTCCACAGAAGTCAGAAATGTTCACTAGGCGATAGTCCACAATATACAGGAATACCCTTAAGCTGCACTATTCACCCTGAAAGGTGTCTTCTATACTCAAAACATACATTGGACGGTGCCGCTGAATACAGCTTCAGGCGTCCAAGCGGGGGAGCAGGCATATGCTGCCGCAAATTGCAAATTATTTTATAGGGGTATAGGAGGGTGAAGGCTTTGAGATACCGTAAACGCAAGAGTGGAATACCACTCGCCATTGAGCTTCCTATTAAGGGGGCGGGGCTGCCGTCCGAGACGGGGGCCTGGACACAGAAGAAGAAAAAGAAAGGTTTCCTGCATGAGCTGGTCCATAACCGGATTCTTTTTCTGATGCTGCTGCCTACACTGCTGTTCTTTCTGGTCAATTCGTATTTCCCGATGGTCGGCGTGTATTACGCGTTTACCCAGTTTGATTTCAATTCCGGTTTGTTCGATGCACCCTTTGTGGGTCTCAAAAACTTCGAATTTCTCTGGAAGTCCGGCACGCTGGTGAAGCTCACTCTGAACACGATTGGCTACAACCTGGCGTTTATCCTGCTGGGGAATGTGCTCGCGATTGTCTGTGCGATTCTGCTCAGCGAACTGCGTATCAAATGGTTCAAAAAGCTGACCCAATCCATCATGTTCCTGCCGTATTTCGTCTCCTTCGTTATTCTGAGTGTTATCGTATACAACGTGTTCAATTATGATAACGGTTTCTTAAATACGCTGCTGGCCCAGTTCGGGGCGGGACCTGTCGATGTCTACAATAAACCGTCGGCCTGGATTTTCCTGATCATTCTATTTTATCTCTGGAAGAATCTTGGCTACAGCATGGTCATTTACCTCGCTTCCATTACTGGAATCAGTGAAGAGTATTATGAAGCGGCCAAAATCGACGGTGCCCATATCTTCCAGCGGATCTGGTATATCACCGTGCCAATGCTGAAATCGACCTTTATAGTGCTGTTGCTGTTCTCGCTGGGAAGCATTATGAAAGGGCAGTTTGACCTCTTTTACCAGCTGATCGGTAACAACGGGGTCCTCTACAATACCACAGACATTCTGGATACGTATGTGTTCCGTTCGCTGAAGGTTACCTTTGATGTCGGAATGGCGACGGCAGCAGGGCTGTACCAATCGCTGTTCGGTTTCATTCTGATCATGACAGTGAACTACATTATCCGCAAAATAAATGATGATTACGCTTTGTTCTAGGATGTGCTGAACACGATACGGAAGGAGAAATAGAGCATGCATATCAAAGACGATCATTATACAAGGCTGCTGCAGGGTCTTGCCTACACGGTTATCATTCTGGGCTCTCTGGCCTGCCTGATTCCGTTCCTGCTGATTATTTCGGCATCCTTGACTGCCAATGATTCGATCATTAAGGATGGTTATCATCTGATTCCGGCTGAGTTCTCGCTGGAGGGCTACAAAACGGTGTTTACCTTCCCGGACGAGGTGCTGCGTGCATATGGCGTTACACTGTTCACTACGGTGACGGGCACGATACTGGGACTGTTTTTTATGACTATGGCCGGATATGTACTGGCCCGCAAGGATTTCAAGTACCGCAATACCTTCTCATTCTACATCTACTTCACCACCCTGTTCGGTGGGGGGCTGGTGCCCTGGTACATTATGATGACCAAATATCTGCATCTTACAGATTCGTATGGGGCGCTGATTTTTCCGGGGCTGATGACACCGTTCCTGATTATTCTAATGAAGAACTTCATCCGTTCGGCCGTTCCCGAGGAGTTGTTCGAATCCGCCAAGATCGACGGAGCCGGTGATTTCAAAATCTATTGGAGGATTGTCCTCCAGCTGTCGATGCCCGGCATCGCCACGGTCGGCCTGTTTCTCGCCTTGGCCTACTGGAACGACTGGTTCTCGTCTTCGCTGTTCATCAATGATCCGCATAAGTACCAGCTGCAGTTCCATCTGTACAATGTAATCAATTCGGCAGCTTTCATTGCCAACATGGGCGCGGGTACCGGTGTCAGCCTGGGCAGTGATTTGCCTACCGAGTCAACCAAAATGGCGATGGCCATCGTCGTTACCGGACCCATTCTGTTTCTGTACCCGTTCATCCAGCGCTATTTTGTAAAGGGCTTGACCGTTGGGGCTGTAAAAGGTTAGAACCGAGTGGCAGAAAGTACCATTACCGTGCTTCTGTTATTCGGCTAACATAGAGTCATACAAGATAAGGGTAGCTCACCAAACGTAGCGTATGCTTCCAAAGTCAGTTTTGTACGAAGCCTGAACAAGGAAGCTGTGCTCACAAAACTTTTAGGAGGGTTCATATGAAAAAGAAAGCAGGCAGAAAAACTCTGGCAACGCTTACAACAACTGCGCTGGCCCTATCGCTTCTTGCAGGATGCGGTGGTAACAACAGCAACAGTAATGCTAACAAAGGCAGCGCTGGAACAGAAGGCAAGACCAATACTGCCGCCACAACAGAGGGTAACGCAGCCCCCGCAGCTGAAACTGGAATCGACACCTCGAAGAAGGTTGAGCTTCAGTTCTACATGCTTGGAGACGCTCCGAAGGATCTGCCGATCATTCAAGATGAAATCAATAAGATGGCTCAGGAAGATCTGAATGCTACCGTGAAGTTCAACTATACAAGCTGGACGGACTGGGATCAGAAATACAAGCTGCTGCTGTCCTCCGGCCAGGCGATTGATCTGATTTTCACAGCGGACTGGACCCAATATCAATCCTATGCCAAACGCGGCGCGTTCCTCGCTATCGATGATCTCCTGCCCAAGGCTGCACCGGAGTTGCAGAAATTCGTCCCTGAATCGATGTGGGAGGATGTGAAGGTAGACGGTAAAATCTATACGGTTCCTGCGACCTTTAAAGAATATGTAACTAACGGTTTCGTATATCGCGAGGATCTGCGCAAGAAATATAATCTGCCGGCTCCAAAAGATCTGGCTACCTATGAGGCCTACATGGACGGAATCAAGGCCAATGAGCCGGATATGATGCCTATATCCCTAAACAGCGACATCGGCAATAATCTGCATTACATTTATACGGAGTTGAATAAAATGGTCGGTGCTCTGCCTTACGGTATGGGCGTGAAGTATGAAACACCTACAACAGTCTACTCCTATTGGGGCTCTGATGAGCAAAAAGAAGAGCTGAAGACCATGAAGCGCTGGGCGGACAAAGGGTTTATTCCCAAGAACGTGCTGAACATCAAGGATACGATGCAAGACCCGATTACTTCAGGTAAAGCGGCCAGCATGTTCGGAGATAATCCTAACCGCTTTAACGATATGAAGATGAAGATCAGCACAACACATCCTGAGTGGGAGCTGGCCTATTCTCCATTCGGTAGAACAACAGGATATGCAACGCCGGTACATCCGATACACAATGGTTTTGCCATTCCCAAGAGCAGCAAAAATCCCGAAAGAGCACTTGCTTTCTATCAGAAGCTGGTCCTGGACAAACGGTATAACCAGCTGACGCAATACGGTATTGAAGGCAAGAACTACACTGTAGAGGGCGGTTACTACAAGCTGGTAGGCACTAGCCAATCCAATGGCTTCTCCCGTGAGGGAATGAACGGCTGGGCTTGGAGAAATCCGGAATTCATGTTGTTCGATAAGGGATTTGATGGAGTAAAGGCGATCTTCGACGAGCTAGACAAGATTCAGAAGCCAGATCTGTTCTTGGGCTTTGCGGAGGATTACAGTTCGTATCAGGCTGAAAAAGCGGCTCTGGAGCAGGTAGAGAAGCAGTACCTGTTCCCGCTGGAAGCCGGGCTGGTAGATGATGTGGATAAAGGGCTCGAAACCTTTATGCAGAAGGCCAAGCAGGCTGGTCTGGAAAAGATTCAGGCGGAATGGACGAAGCAGTGGAATGCTTATACTGCTGAAAAAGGGATCAAATAATAGAGGAATGCCCCGGCAGCGGTTGCCGGGGCTTCTTTTTGTCTGGAGCCCAGCCAACTAGAAAAATGTCATATTTGGTGCTGGCCGTAACTCCAGGGAATGTTTGGACTTCCGGCCGCTGTTGTCTCCAGATGTTTTGGATTGTACCGCTTATAGCGGATAACATCCGGAGACAAAGGCGGACGCTATCGCTCCTCCAGTTCCAAACTTCCCCTCCGTTACTTTTCACCTTAATGGTATTTTCCAAGTTCATCAGGACAAGACAAAATGCCCCTTTGCCGCTTCCGGGACAAAGGGGGAGGAGAAGGGGGTACTATTTCTTGGCGAACAGCTCGATACTTTGCTTCTCCAAAATTGGATTCCAAATGCGTTCAACCGATATGGTAAGCGGCTGCGGGTAATCTGCAGCTTGACTGTCAAAAAATAAACTCATCTCATCTATTCCTGTACCATCACTAGAGATCGTGGTGCCGCCGAAATTGTGAAGTGCAGTTTCTCGATTCGTTCTTTCATGCACCTTGCCGTTCGCATCGGTAAATTTGTCGGCCAGTCCTGCGCCGATGTACTCCGCCTGAACCGCCCCTTGCGAATCGGTATAATAAGACAGGTTGGCTACTTTGCGCCGCAGCAGAATCTCATCCGCTGTTGCATTATGCTCTTGCTTGGATGTGACCATTTCAAAATCGTTTGTCGGAGCTTCAATAACTTGCTGCTTGTTCAAATCGACCACAAATTTCATACGGTCAGGCTCCAGAGCCGAGATACCGGCAATCGTCAGCGTGGTGGAGTCCGGGTGGTTAAGCTTGGTATACCTGAACACCAGCGTTGCCTGCGAGTGGTCTTTGTACACCTCGGAATTATCGGCCGTGATTCTGCCCGGATAAACCAATTTATCGGTTTGACTCCCGGTTGTTGCGATCAGAACGGGGTTAAGCAGGCTGAACATCCGTTTGGTGTTCGCCTTGTCATACTCCAGATCAACATAGGTATTCAGCGGAGTATATTGCACTTGGCGCACTTTGATCTTTTGACCGTCCACCGTCAGCGTACGATTCACAGACAGTGTACGCTCCTGGTCTTTAAACCTGGCCGGGTCAAGCTCGAACGATACCTCCAGGGCGGTCCGATACTTGTTGCTGCTGGAAGTGAGCGCCTGGTCAGACGTTCCGGTGAGAATCAGAGTGAACTTCACATCCTTGGAATAGGCGATGGAGGCCGGATAGTTGGTGGAATAAATAAAATCCTTGCTTTGGCCGGGCTGAATCCGGGAGTCACCACTATCGTACGCCATTTCCAGGGCTGCGCCTCGATGCGGATATGGAACCTCGAAATCCCCGAATTGAATCTTCGTATCCGCAGGAATAACTTCTGTATCCGTATCGTTTTGCACGCTGAACAGGATATACACTTTACGGCCATCCGTGACGGCGCCATCCACATTCATGCGGTAACCTTTGTTTGTTGCGCTTTGACGGACCGGCTTGATCAGATCCCGTTCCAGAATGTCAGCAACCAGCCGATTGTGTAAGGGCTGGTTACGATAGGCCGCAAAATGATCCCAGCTTTTGGTGCTGGCCGCCTGTGCTGAACCGCCGAGGTCAGAATCGCCTGTATCTCCGGCTGGCAGGCCGATGGAGAAGAAAATCAGAAAAATGGCTGCGGCCGTGGCGAATACGGCCCCCGCCCCATAGGAATAGAAACGCCGTTGGCTGCGTTTTTTGCCTTGCGCCACTCCGCTGCGCATTGCATTATAAATTTTCATTTCCTGAATCGTCTCCGCATTTAGATTGACCTCTTTGGCATCCTGTTTCAGGATACGTTCTTCTTTTTCCAACATCTTTAGCCACCTCCCACATGCTCACAAATAGTTCCGCAACTGCCCCAGTCCTTCACGCAGCCAGGTTTTGATTGTGCCCTCAGGCTTATTCAGTACCTTGGCAATTTCGGCGGTCGTCATATCCTGGTAATACTTGAGCATCACGGCATGCCGGTATTTCGGCTTCATCCGGTTCATCGCCCGCTCCAGATCGAGACGATCGCTGCTCCTCATCTCCTGGGCTTCCTGCTCCTTCAGCTTCTCCGCCGGAACGACGCGTTTTTTGCGCCGCAGCTCATCCATGCAGCAGTTGATGGTAATCCGGATTAGCCACGGTGTGAAGGCCTGTTCGTTTTTGAGCTTTTTGTGCTTCATCCAGGCCCGGCACGAGGCTTCCTGCACCGCTTCCAGGGCATCCGCTTCGGAACGCAGATAGCTGTACGCGATCGCATACAGTTTACGGTGCTCGCCCGCAAGCCGTTGAAAGAATACCTCTTCATCCATCAGCGTAACATCCGCTGTATTGGCCTTGTTCATTATCTTCTCCACCATTCACCATCCCCTCTTCCTTGTTTGTGTCGGTCTATGGAAGAAGTCGCCCCGAAATATGTTTTCACAAGTAAGACGGAGTTGACCGGAAAAACGATTGATTATTTTACTAAATTAAAACACATACAAGAATAGGCCAACCAGTAGTTCTGGCTGACCTAATAATACTAAGACAACCTAAAGGTGTCTTAAGAGGATACTATGCATGCTTGGAGCGGCGGTAATCGGTAGGCGTGGTGCCAAAGCTGCGCTTGAACATCCGGTGCAGGTAGGAACTGCTGGTGAACCCGCAGCGTTCGGCAATGGTGGTTACAGGCAGATCGGTATTCTCCAGCAGGCTGCAGACTTCGCGCATCCGCACCTCCAGGATGACGTCCACGATGCTGGCCATCGTTTGCTGCTTGTATAGGCGGCTGATATAGATCGGCG
Organism: Paenibacillus sp. P32E; assembly: GCF_001909085.1. Taxonomy (NCBI): domain Bacteria; kingdom Bacillati; phylum Bacillota; class Bacilli; order Caryophanales; family Paenibacillaceae; genus Paenibacillus; species Paenibacillus sp. P32E. Next base: position 52,217 of record NZ_LVYY01000003.1, read on the forward strand.
ACATATCCAGCTCGTCAGCAATCTGATTGAGGCTTAGGCTGGGCTCCATGTAGGCCTCATTTATTTTTTGATTGATCAGGCGGACCAGTTCGTGCTGCTTGGAGCTTTTTTTCTCGGCCAGCTGTTCATGCATTTCATTGAAAAGAGCGAAAAAGGCCTGCTCCAGCTCCGCGACCGTTTCTACCAATTCCAAAGTGGGCAGTTCGACAGCCCCCTCATTTTGCAAGCGGTTACGTTTTTGGACGTTGATGATAATCTCCTTGATGGTCACGCTGAGTCTGGATACAGTCAGCTGTACCGACGAGAACGGATAGGCTGAGGTCTCGCGGATAATGCTGCTGAAATACTCACGGGCTTCTTCCATTTTGCCGCTCATCAGCGCATCGACGAGTCTTTTTTCTTTTTCTGTAGGATAGTGATAAAGGTTAGCTTGAAGGGCATGGATGGACTGGGCGCTGATCATGCAGCCATGCCCGTAGAACAGCCTATGATTGGACGCTTCCCTAACCTGCTTATAGAGCTGGTGCAGCTGCAGGGGATTGCGGTCAATATGACTATAGGTAAGGGTCAGACTCACCTTCAGATAGTCGGAGCAGGCCTGCTGAATCTGGCGGAGCAGCGTCTCAATCAGTTCGGTGTCCGTGTATTCCTTGGGATCTACAATATTCAAAAGCACCAGGATGCCGTCATCGTTCATGTCTACAGTCTCCACACGATAGGTCTGACCACAAATTTCTGAAGCGATATTCATAATGGCGAACTTGTAGGCCAGTAAATAAGATGAACGGGATTCCCTGAACTCCTGGTAATTGTCAATCCGCAGCAGAATCAAGCGGTAATCATCATTGAAAGTGAAATGGATTCCGAGCTGGCGCAGCTTCTCGACCTGCTGGATGGATTGCAGGGGCTTGAGGCCGAGAATCAAATCGCGCAGCGTATTTTGCCGGATGGTGAACATGCTGTCGCGTTTTTCGGATTCCAGAATATTCATCTCCCGGACAATCCGGTCGATGGGAAGATACAGTCTGCGCGACATGAGCCAGGAGAAGGCGATACCTGCCACAAAAATCAGTGCGGCAATCAGCAGGGTGGCGTTGCGGATGCTGTTGGTCTGCTTGGTGATGATATCGTAAGGTGTGATGCGCACATACTGCCAGCCTAAAGCATCCTGCGAAGTATATGAGATCAGCGAGCTGACCCCGCCGAATTTCCCGATAAAAGAGCCGGAGGCCTGACCCTGAATCCGCTGCTGAACCCAATTGGTCTCCAGCGGAGACAATTCCTGCGGCTCAAGACTGCCTACGGACAGAAATTTTCCTTGATCAGCGAGAATAAAGGTAGCGCTCCTGGAGTCCACGGGACTGGTGATTTCTTTGTTAATCCATGGCGCGGAAATGTTGACAATAACGGCAGAATTGATGGCCCGGTCCCAGCCAATGGCGTCGAAGCACAGGAAGGTATAGGCCCGGACCCGGTCATTCTCCGCGGCGCCGTTGGAATACACGCGTGGAATGGGGGTGAACGGTTTGTATTCCTGATAATGATTCAGAATATCCAGAATGCTCGTGTCTACTAATTCCTGCTCCGTAAATACACCGTTCTGGCCGTGTGAAGAGGCGATGTACAGCTTTGCGCTTTTGGGATTGTAGACATAGATGGACTCGATATAAGGCATGGAGCTGAGGTAATTCCCCAGTTCGGACATGGCTGCTGTAACATCATAGATATCCGGTTTGTCGTAAAATACAATTTTGGAAACAGTGCTGTTGCGGTAGATCTGAAATGAAAGCGATTGCGCGGCATCGGTCATGTTGACCACCTCTTTGCTCGTTTGCGTGAGGTTGCCAAGGTCGGAGCGGAAAGCCTGCGTTTTTTCCACGCCAATATAATAGTTGTAATAGATGATGGTGGAGACAAGGAAGGTTAAGGACACACATAACGTCATACTGACCAATATTTTGCTGTACAGTGCTCTTTTGTTGCCGATCTTGTTCAGTCTCATAAGCATCCCCCTGATTCACTGTGTATGGGTGTGATGATCACGCCTTCTCTCTATTGTTCACAGTATCAGTATAAGCTTCACACCGTGAACAGAACAGTGGAGCAAGATGAGAATATTGCACAGGTTGAAGTTCAAGGGAGTGAACAAATCTAATATTTATGTACAAAAGCTACTTACAGCGCATTTTGATTTCTTGATAAAGTAAATGTACACAACATAATCCAATTGTGCTAGGCTAATTAATATTTATTTTGCTGGTACAACTTTACTCTTGTGGATATGAGAAGGGAGCAGGACGATTGCTGAAAGTAATGCTGGTGGATGATGAGCCATGGGTGCTCGAAGGATTAAGGACTATGGTGGACTGGAAGAGATATGGATTTGAAGTGTGCGGGGGGGCTCAGAACGGCCCGGATGCGTTCAGGATGATTCAAGAGCTTCGGCCGGATTTGGTGCTCACGGACATTAATATTCCTGTGATGAATGGATTGGAGCTGATTACCAGGGTGAACGAAATAATGGACAAGGCGCCGCGGTTTGTGATTTTGAGCGGATATGACGACTTCAATTATGCCCGGACAGCCCTGCGTGAGCGGGTCGATCAATATTTGCTGAAGCCGATTGACGACGAGGAGATAGGGATTCTCTTAGATAAGCTAGGCAGGATGATCCGAAATGAAATCGCTTCCGAAAAAGAACGCTGGAAGGAACAGGCCTGTTTGACCAGCCATCTGCTCGGCCGTTTCATTCAGGGCGAAGACAGCGAAGAACTGCGCCAGCTCTCCAGGGATGTGCTGCAGCTTGATGAAGATGCTGAACTGGTGTGCATTCTGATTGCAGCCGCTACTCCTGTGGTCCATGCAGAGAGACAGAGGGATGGAGGATTTCCTTGGGAAATCAGTTATGCGTTTCAGGATGGCGCGGGCCGGGCGGGACTGGTCGTGCAGTCCGCTGCCTTGTCTTCCGATGCGCTGGAAGGAGCCGTCAGTCTGCTACAAAGAGAACTGGTGGAAGAGCTTCAGGAGCCTGTTATTGTAATGGTCAGCGACCGGCTGACCGGTATGGCCGCCATCCGTGAGAGCTATCTGCAGACTCTTGAGGTGTGGAAGCTTAAGTACCAGAGAGAGCGCAGCGGGATTTTCCATTACAGTGATCTCAAGAAATGCCGGCCGGAGAAAAGGATTCATGAAGAAGGGTTCACGGCACTTGTGAACAAGGTCAAGGCGGGTGAAGCAGCGAAGCTGCAGGTTTATGTCAAGGAGGCTTTTGCGGGGTTTGGTGGTAAGCTGTTCACGGTAGAAGAGGTCCAGGCAGAGGTTGCCCATCTGGAAATGACTCTATACCGCCATCTCAAGGAGATGAATGGTGATCCTGACATAGTGATGGGTAATCTCCAGGCTGAATTCGGAAATCTCGGAGGGCTTGGTGATTATTTTCTGCTGAGCAGTTATGTACACAGGCTGTGTACAGAGAGTACTGTCTATCTGGCGGAATTGAAGCAGGCCAACCAGGGAAACACCATATTTAACGTCATACAGTATGTAGATCTTGAGTTCAGGGGGAAGCTGCAGCTTCAGGATCTGGCCAGGCAGTTTCACATGAATTCCACCTACCTGGGACAGTTGTTCCGCAAGGAGACCGGGTGCAGTTTCAGCGAATATGTGAATGAGAAGCGGATTGAAGCAGCCAAGGGGCTGCTTAAGCGGACGCAGCTCAAAATATCGGATATCGCGCTGCAGGTCGGTTTTTCGAATACGGACTATTTCATCGAGAAATTTAAGGGAATGGTGGGGGTCCCGCCCTCCGTATACAAATATTCGGGCAACAATAAGCAGTTCTAAGAAAGCCGGTGCGTGCCATGGAGAAAAAAAGATTCCGGTTTGCTCATTTTGTGAATGATATTCCGCTGAACTATAAATTTTTTCTGATTTACTTCGTGGGTGTCCTGCTTCCCATCATGATCATCAACCTGGTCTTCCTGGACCGGATCACCGATCTGATCCGCTCAAGAGAGCAGCAGAATCTGGAGATCTCGCTGGAGCGGGCACGGAAGGATATTCATGATTATATCGAGGGCGGGGTCGCGGTGGCCTACACCCTGTCTACGGATAAGAATCTGTATGAAATGCTGGACCGGGAGTATAAGAATCTCATCGACTTTTACGGTGCCTATGACGAACAGCTCCGGGACCGCTTGAACAGCTATATGCCGGTGAACAACCAGATTGACCGGATCAGTATATTTACGGACAACCGCTCGATCGTATCCGGGGGCAACTATCAGGCCATGAACAATCGGGTCTGGAACAGTGACTGGTATAAGCAGCTGAAGACTTCGCATAATCAGGTTGTTGTAACCGCTTACCGTACGAGTGTGGAAGGAAATACATCCGCTTCTATTCCAGCTCTCAGTGTGGTCCAGATTATGAACAACTTCAGGAATTACAATACATACGAGAAGCTGGTACGGATCGATCTGGATCTTACTGAAATCTATGATGTGATTGCCCGTGAAAAAGATTATCTCAGTCTGTATCTGGTCAACGAGCAGAATCAGATTGTCATGTCGGCGGACAGCGGCTATCAGCGGATCACCGACGAGCCCTACCCGCTGTTCAAACAGCTGGATGATGGATCCAAGGAGGATGTTCATATCGCACCCTTAGGCACAGCCGTCTACCTGAAGGGCTGGCGGATTGTCGGGATCACCCAGGGGGAGCGGATTTCGCAGGCGGTGCTGGATATGCGGCTGTATGCTGCCTTTCTGGCGACCACGATTACCCTGCTGACCAGCGGCTTTATCTATGTGATGCTGAGATCGTATAACTATAGGGTCAAGCGGCTCTCCAGACATATGCAGAAGGTGACGAACGAGAAGTTTGAGCTGATCCGCATTGACGAAGGCCGCGACGAGATTGGAGGACTAATCCATAATTTCAACCGGATGACCACCCGGATCAATTCGCTGATCAATGACGTGTACAAGCTGGAAATTCAGAAAAAAAATCTGGAGATGGAACGTGTCAGGGCCGAACTCAATTTCCTCCAGAGTCAGATGAATCCCCATTTTCTGTTCAATACGCTGAATGCGATCCTGGTCGTCTGCACCAAAAACAATTACTCCGATGTGACGGATATTGTGAAAAGCCTGTCTAAGCTGCTCCGGAGGCTGCTGAGCTGGAAGGAGGATCTCGTGTCGCTGGAGGAAGAAATGTCGTTCATTGAGATGTACTTGAAGATCGAAAAATTCAGGTTCAGAGATAAATTCGACTATGTGTTCGAAATCGATGAGCAGTCGAAAAGGTACAAAATCCCCAAGCTGAGTATGCAACCGCTGGTAGAGAATTCCTGCAAGCACGGGCTGCAGACCATTGAGGGCCTGGGTATTATTACGGTGAAAACAGCTGTTGAGGACAACCGCCTGCAAATTACAGTGTCCGATAACGGCAAAGGCATCGAGGCCGGGCGGCTCAAGGAGCTGATGGGTGCCATAAGGAACGAGGATTCTTCGGGAGCAAATGTCGGACTGCGCAATGTATACCGCAGACTGGAGCTGTATTATCAGGATCAGGTCCGATTCGAGATGATCAGTACGCCGAACCAGGGGACCGTTGTGACCTTTGGGATTCCGCTTCGGCTACTGGAAAGGTTGTACCCGTTTGAAGGTGAGGGAGACGTATGAACTATAAAGTGCTTTTGATTGATGACGAACCGAGCAGCCTTGAGGGGCTGATGTTGTGGATCGACTGGGAGGCGCTTGGCTTCGATGTTTGCGGAACCTGCAGCAATGGCCGGGAGGGAATAGAGCAGATGCGGCGGCTGCAGCCGGATCTGGTGATTACGGATGTGAACATGCCTGTAATGAACGGTCTGGAGATGGTTGCTGCCTGGCGCCGGGAAGAGCCGGAGAAGATCAGATTCGCGATATTAAGCGGCTACAGTGAGTTCGAGTATGCACAGACGGCCATCCGGTACGGCATCCATCATTATTTGCTAAAACCGGTTTTTCCAGAGGAGACCGCGGAAGAGCTGAAGGCAATCCATCAGGAACTGGAAAGGAACAACCGCCAGCTGCTGATGAATCAGATGGCTTCCTCCGAAACGGTGGCTGCGGGAATGAAGAGGTTGCTCCTTAATAAGCCGGGTGATCAGCAGTTGCAAGAGCCTCCGGCGGGACTGCCCGAGGGAATGGACTGGTGGAATGTACTGCTGCTTCAAACCGTGAAGGAGCTGTATGCAGAGCTGAGGGGGAGAGTGGCGGCTCTTATCGCTGAGCAGCAAACGATGTATTTAATTGACCTGGAAGCAAGCAGCTTCGCTGTTGTGTACGGCTATGGAAGCCGCTTCCCGGCAACAGCGGCGGACGTGCTCGCCCCGCTGCAGCAGGAATATGCCGGCAAGCCCCTGTTGATTTCACTCGGAGCCGCAGGCAAATCCCCACTGTACCTGGCAGACAGCTACCGGACGGCGAAGGAAGCGGGGCTGCATTACTTTTACCGGACGCCGCCCGTCGGCCTTATATCCTATCAGGAAATTAACAACTATCCGTTTAACTATCACTATGACCATATCCGGCTGATGGATGCCATTCTGGCTCCGGTCAATACGCTGGATCCCGAGGGATTCAGGCAAGCGGTTGATTCGGCGGCCCATAGTTTTCTTGAACAGCATGTGGCACCTGAAGTGGTAAGGAAGCTGGTCATCCATCTCATGTACCAGATGATCGGGCTGACTCCGGAAGGCAGTGAACTCCGCGGGCCGTTCTTGCCGGGAAGCTTTGACGCTGCTGAAATGCCGCATGCCATGCTTAACTTAACGGGGTTAATGAAGCTGTTGTCCACCTGCGGCGAAGCCTGTATTGAACTGCTTGTACAGGTGCAGCGCCAGGGCTCCCATGGAATTGTCCAGGAGATTAATCAGTATATCGGAGAGCATTACCGCGAAACGCTGACGATACAAAAGCTGGCAGAGATTTTTTATCTGCATCCGGTGTATCTTGGACAGCTGCTCCGCAAAAAGAACGGTATTCCTTTCAATGAGCAGCTGCATACGCTGCGGATTGAAAAGGCGGCGGCCCTGCTCCGGCAGAGTTCGCTGAAGCTCTCGGAGATTGCCGATCAGGTAGGGTATACGAATTATGGGCAGTTCCTGAAACAGTTTGAGAAGAAAATGGGCACCGGTCCCGGGCAGTACCGCAATACAAAGTCCTAAACTTTTTGGGGGGTACACCTTTAGTTCGGTCGTATTTTCCACCCTGCAACACCTCTATAATTTAGGAATGTAAGTGCTTACAAGGTGGATATACAAAACCAATATGGAGGTGCCTTATGGGGGGCAAGTCGAAAAATGTGTTCAAGCTATCCCTGATTGTCCTGTTATCCCTAAGCTTCACACTGGCAGGCTGCGGTGGCAACAACAGCAACAACGGCAAGGATGCGGCGAAGAATGATGGGGCTAATGCTACACAAGCGGCGGCTAATACGGATGGCAAGGTTGGGCCGTTCGACATCAGTGTCTTCATCGGAGAAGCGGGCCAGCCGCCGACACCGGATAACAAAATCTTCAAGAAGATCAAGGACGAAACAGGAGCCAACTTTAATTTCGAATATTTGGCCGGGGATATCAATCAGAAGCTCGGCGTTATGATCGCAGGACAGGATTACCCGGATATGATGACAGGGAATACGAAGCTTACAGCGGCAGGAGCTTATATTCCGCTGGAAGACCTCATCGAGAAATACGCTCCTAATTTGAAAGCGCATTACGCAGATTATTGGAACATGATGAAGGATCCGAATGACGGACATATCTACATTCTGCCTAACTATGGTGTATACAACGGTGAAGTAAAGAGCTCTTGGTATTCAGGACCGGCCTTCTGGATTCAAAAAGCCGTGCTCAAGGAATTCGGTTATCCAAAAGTTAAAACACTGGATGAATATGTGGACCTGATTGCCAAATACAAAGAAAAATATCCGAAGATTGACGGAAGCCCGACTGTTGGCTTCGAAATACTTAACTATGACTGGAAAAACTGGGGTCTGCTCAACGCGCCTCAGCATTTGATCGGCCATCCGAACGATGGCGGTGTTGTTGTAACTGATGGAGTAGCGGAGATTTTTGCAGACAAGGATTATGCCAAGAAATATTATCAAAAGCTGAACGAAATGAACCAGCAGGGACTGATCGACAAAGAAACCTTCGTTCAGAACTATGACCAGTATATGGCAAAGCTGTCCAGCGGAACGGTTCTCGGAATGTTCGACCAACACTGGAACTTTAGTGCGGCGGAAGATTCCTTAACCACACAAGGGAAGATCGAGCGGACCTATGTTGGGCTTCCTCTGGTTTATGACGCATCCACCAAAGACTACTACCGGGATCTTGCAGTGCTGAACCTGAACAACGGACTCGGAATCAGCATTAATGCCAAGGACCCTGTGAAGATTATCAAGCTGCTCGAAACGCTGATCAGCGAGGATTGGCAGAAGACCTTCTCCTGGGGGATTGAGGGTGAAGATTACATTGTCAATGACGGCAGATTTATGAAAACCCAGGAACAACGGGACAACGCCGCTGATCCGACGTGGCAAATGGCTAATAAAGCTAAGACTCTCTTCGGCTATCTCCCTAAGCTTGAGGGCAGCTACAGTGATGGCAACTCCACGGATGCGTCAGCACAGCCTGAAGAATATGCAGCCAGTGTGAAGCCTTACGACAAGGAAGTGCTTGCTGCATACGGATTTAACAGTTACGTGGATTTCTTCAGTAAACCGCCAGCGAACCCAGTCTATTACCCGGCCTGGTCCATTGACCTCGTGGAAGGCTCGGATGCGAAAATTGCCAACACTAAGCTGAATGAATTGTCCACCAAATACCTGCCGAAAGCCATTTTAGCTGATCCGGGTAAATTCGATTCCATCTGGAGCGATTATGTAGGGGACATCAAGAAGGCCAATGTGAAGGCTTATGAAGACAAGATCAATGAGCAGATCAAATGGAGAATTGATACCTGGAGTAAATAAGCTGCGGCGTTAAGAGGTTGGAATCACCAGGAGGTGCAGAGCCGTCAAGAGGGCCACTGCACCTCCTGAAATAAATGATTGTGTGGGGAGATAAACCTATATGGATGAGACCTTAGGGAAAGATAGCGTCGCCTTGCATCCAAAGAAAAGAAAGAAGCAGCCCATTACGTGGTCGCTGATCAAAAATCAGAATCAGCTGATTTGGATGTCTGTTCCCTTATTGCTGTATATTGTGCTTTTTGCGTATGTCCCTGTGTGGGGCTGGACCATGGCTTTCCAGAATTACCGGCCGGGCCGTTCCTTCAGTGAGCAGGAATGGGTGGGCTTCAAGCAATTTAAATTTCTGTTTACAGACGATAATTTCCTCCGTGTGCTGCGCAATACACTGGCGATGGGGATTATCAATCTGGTTCTCGGGTTTGTCACTGCCATTGTCCTGGCCCTGCTGCTGAATGAAATCCGCAAGGTGTTCTGGAAAAGAATAGTGCAAACCATCTCCTACCTGCCCCATTTCCTGTCCTGGATTATCGTAACAGGTATTGTGGCTACGTCGCTCTCCATCAATGACGGGATTGTCAACATTGTTCTGATGAAGCTGCATATCATCAAGGACCCGATTCTGTGGCTCAGTGAGGGGAAATACTTCTGGGGCATCGTCGGAGCTTCGCATGTGTGGAAAGAGGTTGGCTGGAATACCATCATTTATTTGGCCGCTATTGCCTCCATTGACCCTGCATTGTATGAAGCCGCTGAAATCGACGGCGCCAGCCGATACAAAAAAATGAGATTTGTAACTCTCCCGGGGATTAAAGCGACAATTGTTATTCTGCTGATCATGTCTGTAGGACATGTACTCGAAGCGGGCTTTGAAGTACAGTATTTGCTCGGCAACGGGCTTGTAATGGATTGGTCGGAAACGATCGATATTTTTGTACTCAAATATGGGCTTGCCCAGGGCAACTATTCACTGGCCACTGCTGGCGGGATCTTCAAGACGGTCGTTAGCGTCACTTTGCTGCTGATGGCAAACTGGACAGCGAAACGGCTCGGGGAAGAGAGGTTATTATAGCATGGCGAACCAGCAAATTAGCCGAGGCACTACGCCAGGCCTATCCGTGAAAAAAAGCTTGAGACCCAGCGGACTGGAACCGGTTCTCTTCCATAGTTTTAATACGGTGTTCATGATCTGTCTGGTGCTCGTTACTTTATATCCATTCATAAATACGATTGCCGTTTCGTTCAATGCGGGGAATGATACTATCCGCGGCGGTATCTATCTGTGGCCGAGAGTGTGGACCACGCAGAATTACAAGGCCATCTTTGCTTCCGGTACCATCTATGATGCATTCTGGATCTCGGTGGCGCGGACCGTCATTTCGACAATCTTAAATATTTTTCTGACCACCATGCTTGCGTATACGCTCAGCCGAAAAGATTATGTGTTCCGCAAGCCGATCACCATTATCTTTGTGCTTACGATGTATTTCAGCGCCGGTCTGATTCCTAATTATTTTTTGATTAAGGATCTGAACCTGCTGGGCAGCTTCTGGGTCTACATTTTCCCTACGATGATCAGCGCATTCAATATGATCGTCATCCGCACCTATATCGGTACGATCCCGGAAAGCCTGCTGGAATCCGCCCGTATCGACGGTGCAGGCGACTTCAAAATTTTCATGCGAGTGGTATTCCCCCTGTGCAAGCCGGTACTGGCGACTATCGCGCTTTTTGTGGCTGTCGGGGCATGGAACTCATGGTTCGATGCTTTTATCTACACCTCTTCCAAGCAGAGTCTGAGTACGCTGCAGTATGAGCTGATGAAGCTGCTGTCGACCACGATGAACTCCAACAGCAACCCGAACGTTGCCGCAGGTGTGGGGATGGACCGGGATTCCGCCAAAGCGATGGTAACTCCGCTATCCATCCGGGCAGCCATAACCATAGTAGCCTCCGTACCAATCCTGGTCGTATATCCGTTCATGCAGAAGTATTTTGTAGTAGGGCTGAACGTCGGGAGTGTAAAAGAATAAATCCGCCGCAAGTACAGCCGCCGAAAGACTTACGGAGCCTGCATTACAATCCTTATGCGTACACTACAGACATCGCTGATTTCAATCAGCGGTGTTTTTGTCATGGGTAGCTGGTATATCATTTTCAGATAAATGATGACACAGCGAAGAAAATACCTTATTATTTAAAGAGATTTTTAATAAAACAGTTTTTAAATAATGGTAATACACTTATTGGGAACAAGGGCTTTAGTCCAGGCGGCCTGGAAGGAGGGCTTCATATTCTATCACTGAATGGAGTAAGCAAAGGCTTTGATCTGAAGGAAGGACGGTACCTTGCGGTGGATAAGGTCTCGCTCGAAGTTCGGGCTGGGGCCATCCATGGCGTCATCGGAGCCAGCGGGGCAGGGAAATCAACGCTGCTGCGGCTTATTAATCTGCTGGAGCGCCCGGATGAAGGTACTGTGTCCATAAACGGCAGACTGCTGACAGAACTGCCGGAGAAGCTGCTGCGTCAGGAGCGGCAGAAGATCGGTATGATCTTCCAGCAATTTAATCTGGTGGGCAATGCCTCCGTCAGCCGGAATGTCGCCATTCCGCTGGAGCTGGCCGGAGTGCCGCGGAGCGGACGGATGGAGCGGGTGCGGGAATGCCTGAATTTCGTGGGGCTTATGGACAAAGCAGAGCAGTACCCTGCCCAGCTTAGCGGAGGGCAGCGGCAGCGGGTGGCCATCGCCCGTGCGCTTGCGAACAGCCCGAAGCTGCTGCTGTGCGATGAGCCAACCTCCGCGCTGGACCCCGGGACCACAGCAGATATTCTGGGCGTGCTCCAGCATATTAATGACGTGCTGGGGGTAACTGTAATCATCGTTACGCATGAGCTGGATGTCGTCCGGAGGATCTGCACTGATGTTTCCGTGATGGAAGGCGGACGCATCGTCGATTCCTTCTCCCGGGAAGACGGCGGGTTCCTTGCACCGGAAGATCACATGGGCAGCTACCGTGAACGGATTACGGGCAAAGCGGGGGAAGCACATGTTTGAGGATATGCTGAAATACCAGGATCAGATGTGGTTGTCCATCGGGGAAACGTTTGTGATGGTGGGGATTTCGGTAGGCGCGGCAGTGCTGCTGGGGCTTCCGCTGGGGACTGTTTTATACTTTTGCCGCAAGGGCCAGCTCTATGAGAACAAGACGTTGTCGCTAGTCCTGAACAGCATCGTCAACGTGGTCCGTTCCTTTCCGTTCCTGCTGCTGGTGGTTGCTCTGATTCCCTTCACCCGCTTTCTGGTGGGTACAGCCATCGGTACCATGGCAGCAACCGTGCCATTGTCCATTGTCGCTATCGCCTATTATTCGCGGCTGGTCGAGCAGTCTTTGCTGGAGGTTCCCAAGGGGACAATTGATGCTGCGTTGTCCATGGGAGCATCGAAGCCGGGCCTGATCTTCAAGTTCCTGTATGTGGAAGCCCGTTCGGGTCTGGTGCTGGGACTGACGGCTTCGACGATCAGCTTCATTTCATTCTCAACCGTGATGGGGGTGGTCGGCGGGGGAGGGGTTGGCGATTTCGCCATCCGCTACGGGTATCAGCGTTTTGAGACGGAGGTTATGGTCTATGCGATTCTCGTGATGATCCTCCTGGTGCAAATCATCCAGTTTGCAGGAAGCACGCTGGCAAGGCTGCTGGATAAACGCTGAGAGGCCGTGGAGTTTCAGGAGCAAGATGATATCAAACTATAAAAATGGGGGTTCACTGCACCAATGAAAAAAACGTTGAAATATACATTTATGCTGCTCGTACTGGTCATGATTGCCGCAGGCTGCGGAAACAACAAGGAGGCCGAAGATACTCCGGCAGCAACCAGTTCCGAGCCTGTCAAAATTAAAGTAGCCTCGCTCATCCCGCCGATGACCGATATTCTTGACATCGTGAAGCCGCTGCTCAAGGAAGACGGTGTGGATATGGAGATCGTCATCCTGTCTGACAATGTCCAGCCGAATGAGGCATTGGCGAATAAGGAAGTGGACGCGAACTTCTTCCAGCATGTGCCTTATATGGAGCAGTTCAATGCGAGCAAAGGCTCCAAGCTGGTAGCGGTTCAACCCGTATATGATGCGATCTACGGCGGTTACTCCAAGCGTTACAAGGCTATTGCTGATCTGCCGGAAGGTGCAACATTGGTTATGGCGAATGATCCATCCAATATTGGGCGTTCGCTGCAAATGTTCGCCAAAGCCGGACTCATTAAGCTGAAGGAAGGCGTGGGCATTCAAGCGACCCAGGCTGATATCACAGAGAACGCCAAAAACTTCAAGTTCAAGGAAGTTGACCTGCTGATGCTGGCCCGCACGCTGGATGATGCCGATCTGGTGGCTATGACTCCTGCTTATGCAAGTCCGCTTGGACTGACACCGAAGAAGGATGCGCTGATCACCGAAGGTGAGGATTCCGAATTCACCATTACACTGGTGGCACGTGAGGACAACAAGAACTCCGACGCTATTCAAAAGCTGGCGAAACGCATCAGCGGCCCGGAAGTGAAAAAGTTCCTTGAGGACAAATACGCAGATATCGCTCTGCCTGCGTTTTAAAGCAGTTAGCTGCGGCTTGCTCGTCGTATCTGTCTGCTTGTATAAATTGCATAGTATCCAATAAGCAAAGCAGCGCTCTCCATGGATGGGAGAACGCTGCTTTTGTTATAGCGGTTTGACAGTGCAACAGGCTGTTCTAGGACATGAAAGTCCATGTCTGGATAAGTAAGCCTAGATCAATAAAGATGTCAGCCCAATACTTTACCGGACATAGCAACCTCATACTGCGCCGATTCGATCCAGCTGCCCGTGGTGAAATCCCGTCCCTTTACAAGTACTTTGTCGGGGTAGACTTCCACATAGAAACCTTGACTGCCGTTCTTGTGCTCATCTGCATTTGTCCAGAGGTAGGCCACAGAAGCGCTATTGAACATGGTAGCCGTCTCCCCGTTGCCGGGATACATTGTATTGTCTACTTCCAGTTCCCAGTGGGTATGTCCTGTAAAGAGCAGGGTCTGCGGATATTTGGACAGGATGGAGCGCAGCTCCTTGTCCTGTGTGACGCCATACCATTCCTGAGACTCCAATGATCCGGCTACAGTATCCTTGAGCGGCTGATGCAGGAAGAGAAAAACAGGCTGATCCAGCTTCGGGCGTCCGCTCACCGGCTGTTCCTTCAACAACTCTCCAGCTGGCGGCTGCCAGCTGGATGGTTGTCCAACCATTTGCCAGTTGTCCTTTGACGATCCCGCCGTCAGTTTTTCCCCGAGCTTCTGGTCCAGCCAGCGGAGCTGCTCGTCCGACAGATTGCAGAACGTTGGGAGGCCTTCCTCTGTTCCCATGAAAATAAAATGATAACCGCCGATCCAGTGGTCGTGGTAGGGGCCGGGCATTCCCATACGGGAGGTGTACATCGCCAGGCGCGATTCCCAGTGGCCGAGGCCGACGTCATGGTTCCCTAATGTGTAGCGGAGCTCCGGGAGTGCTGCCTGGTGCAGCTTGAGGATACGGTGCACTTCATCGTACTCTTCCCCGAAGCCGTGATCTGTAATGTCCCCGATATGCATGATCCCGCTGCTGCCCTGAGCATGGTCCGCCAGATCTTGCAGCGCCCGCTCGAAATTCTGATTGTACTCATGGGAGGGATCGGCAGTAACATGGGTATCCGTGATGATCTGAAAAGTAAGCAGTGGCTGTTGTCCGCCCGGCAGGTTTGTACTCATTTACAAGAGCGCCTCCTTGGATGATGTATGGCTGCAAGCTGATTCTGATGCTTAAGAGAATGGCATACCTTCAATTCTATCGCGGCCGGCCTCCCTAGTGCCCTTTAGTGCTGATGTTCAAGCCCACAATTCCGGCTACAATAACGGTCACCCACAAGAGGGAGGACAGGGTCAGCCGCTCTTCAAAATACACCGCCCCCACCACGGAAATCAGGATAATTCCTGCACCCGACCACACCGCATAAGCTACCCCGACCTTAATGGAGGTGAGCGCCACATTGAGTGAGGTGAAGCTGATCCCGTAGAACAGGAACATTAGCACAGAGGGCCAGGGCCGGGTGAAGCCTTGGGATATCTTCATGGAGATGGTTCCGGAGAGCTCGAACAGAATCGCCATCGTGAGAAAAAACCAAGCCCACACCCCTTCGGCCCTCACCTTGCGTTCCTTCTAATACTGAGTTCTGCATAGGACTGCACAAGGATATCGGCATCCGGCAAAATAACGCCCACGTCTGCATCGCCATCCACGCCTGCTGCGTCCGCCTCGCCGGTAATCCCGATGGCTACGGCCGCGCCTGCTGTCTTGGACATTCTCATATCCCCGTTCGTATCGCCGATGACCGCGGCCGCGGCAGGCTGAACCCCAAGCCGTGTGCAGGCGAGCAGCACCATGTCAGGGAACGGCTTGCCCCGTTCTGCCTGATCGGTGCCGATCACAACGGAGAAATAATCGCGGATACCGAGCCAGCGGAGGTGGTTCTCCGCCGCTGCTGTTTCATCGGCGGTCACTACGGCCAGGAGAATGCCGCTGGCTGCGCAGTCATCAAGGAAGCGCAGCAGGCCGGGGAGAGGGAGCACCGGCCTGCTGCGCTCCAGCATGGCATCTGCTTCCCTGCGGCAGTGATCCACAAGTTCCATGGATTCAGCCCAGGACAAGCCAAGCAGATAGCCCTGCCAGCACAGAATGGCATACAGGTCGCTCATCGTTCCCATAGCCAGGGGGCCATTGCGGTCATAATCAGTAATTCTGCCTTCTGCATCGTGAATCGTCCCCAGCAGGGACGGCCGGTGCTGTGCCGGGAATTCAAGACCACGTTGTTGCAACTGACGGGTGAACTGTCCCAGGAAACATTCGCTCCAGCTTCCCCAGAGGGAGACAAACTGCAGAAGGGTGCCATCCTTGTCGAACAGGATCGCCGATATGGATTGATTCCCTTGCGGAGTAATGAGCTCAGGCATGCTGCCGCCCCCTTAGAGTAAATAATTCATGTTTTTGAATACGATAGTTGCCGCTTATTTTACTTTATCCAGTGCCGCCTGGGCGGTTTGCTGTGCCTCTTTCAGAGCCTCTGCCGCCGGAATATTCTCAATCTGCACCTTGTCCGCAGCGATGGTCAGCGCATCGTTGATTTTGCCGCCGGTAGGGTCCTGGAAGGGGGCAGAGGCGTGCGAGGCCTGCATCAATGGAATTTTGATCTGCGGATGGGTCTTGCTGAACGAGATGAATGCCGGATCTTTGAGCGCAGACTGGCGGACGGAAATATATCCGGTGTTAATCGACCAGAAGGCAGTATTCTCGGAGTTCGTGAAGTAGCTCAGCCATTTCATCGCTGCTTGTCTCTCGGCATCTCCGGCCTTGGCGGGAATACCGGCCATAATCGCCTGTGCCACCGGCTTGCCTTCGCCAGCCCCGGCCCAGCCTGGCTGCTCCATGGCTGAGACGATGCTGAAATCGAGATCGCCCTGGTCGCCGCTGGAGCCGATGTATCCGGCCGCTTGGCCCTTCATTACATCGTCAATGGTCTTGTACCAGTACTCCCAGCCTTGGCCGCCAGAGTGAATGCGCATGGTCTTGTCCTCATGAATCCATTTGCGGAACAGGTCCCAGGTTTCGATCCACTCAGGCGAGTCGATGGTTACCTTTGTGCCGTCTTCACTAAGAATGCTGCCGCCTTTGCTGAGTACGGCATCGATCATATTGCCCGAGCCCCACATGGGCTCCCAGCCGAAGAAGGTGGTTTTGCCGCCTTCTTTGACAGCCATTTTCTCAGCGGCTGCGGCCAGATCTTCCCAGGTTTTCAGCTGGCTGGCGTCGATGCCGCTTTTCTCGAAGGCATCCTTGCGGTAGTACATAACCTGGGTCGTTCCATACATGGGGAGAAAGTATTGCTTACCGTCAACCTGGCCCTGGCTCAGGAAGGTCTGGACAAAATCCTCTTTATGAAAATCCGGCTGCCGGGCGATCAGCTCATCCATTGGTGCGAAATAACCTTTGCGGGCCCAATCTATATTGGAGGAGAGCACAGCTGCAGGGACCTGACCGGTGGCAATAGCCGCCTGGAGCTTCCGCTCGGTTTCAGTGTAGTCTGCCTGCACAATACCTTTGACAATGACCTCCTGCTGCGAGGCGTTGAATTTCTGAATGAGCGATTCCATATTTTCGCCGAGCTTGCCGCCCAGTCCATACCAGAATTCAATGGTTACCGGTTTGCTTTGGGCTGGAGGGGCTTCTACGGCAGGGGCTGCGGATGCTCCGCTTGCCTCCGTAACCTTATCTGAAGCAGTATTTCCGCTGCAAGCCGTGAGTAATGAGAAACCGGCAATCATGGATACCCAAGGCAACCTTTTTAATACGTTCATCATCATTCTCCTCTTTGTTTGGAAATGTAAGATTTCAGCCTTTACTTGCGCCTGCGGTCATATTGACACTTTGCATAATCGTTTTTTGCGCCAGCAGGAAGACAAGCAGCAGCGGGGCGATGGTGAAGGCGCTGGCGGCCATGATTAGCGGCCATTGTAATCCGTATGCACCCCCTTCCACGAAAAAGCTGCGCAGGCCGGCCGAGACCAGCTGGAGGTCAGGGTCTTTGGTAATCAGCATGGGCCAGAAATAATTGTTGTATTGTTCAATGAAGGTAATCAGTGCCAGCACGGCAAAGGAAGATCTCGTAACCGGTACAAGCACCGTCCACAGAATCCGCATATGCGAGGCGCCATCCACTTCACCAGCCTCCACCAGCTCATGGGATACTTGAAGGAAAGCCTGTCTAATCAGAAAGATCGAGAAGATACTTACACAATTGGAAAGAATCAGACCGGCATACGAATTCAGCAGATGCAGCTCGGACAGCACAAGGTAGCCGGGCAGGTACACTGCTGTAGCCGGCACCATATATCCAAACAGAATTATGCCGGCAAAAAGCCCCTTTAGGCGGAATTTCATATGCGTCAGCGCATAAGCCATCATACCGGAATTGATGATCTGCAGAATGACGATGGAAGTGGCGACAACAATGCTGTTGCCCATGTACCTTGCGAACGGCGCTTCATTCCATGCTGCGGCAAAATTGCCCCAGAGCGGCACTTCGGGCCAGAGCGTAGGCGGAGTGCGCCAGATTTCATCATTTGTTTTCAGCGCGCTGGTAGCCATCCAGTAGAACGGGAAAGCCATCAGCAAGGCAAGCGCGGCAAAAAAAAGATGGCGGGCCGGTCCGCCCAGCCGTGTGAGCATACGCAAGCGTTGTGACCTCCTTTTCGGGTACATTTGGATTATTGATAGTGCGTAGTCCGCTTACTGACGCCAAAAGAAAATACGGATAGCAGCATGCAGATGACGATAAGAACGACAGCTACAGAGGAAGCCTCACCGATTTGGAAGGATTCGAAGGCGGACTGATAATACAGATACAGCAGCGTACGGGTGGAGCCGGAAGGGCCGCCCTGGGTCAGGACGTTGATCTGATCGTAGGCCTGAAGCGCCTGGATCAGCTGCACCACGAACAGAAACAGGGTAGTTGGGGAGATCAGCGGCAGCGTGATGCGAAAGAACTTTTGCGCCGCGCTTGCGCCATCAAGCTCCCCGGCTTCAAGCAGGTCTGAAGGCACATTTCTTAGCGCCACCAGATAGAAAATCATCGCCCAGCCTACCGATTTCCAGATGGTTACAAGCAGCACACCAATTAGCGCCCATTTGGGGTCCTGCAGCCAGCCTATTTGTTCTAGTCCAAGGAAATCCAGCACCGTATTGGCAAGTCCGACCTCAGGCTCATAGATCCACGACCACACAATAGATACGGCAACGGTCGGCGTGACCCATGGGGAGAACAGCAGTACCTGATAGAGCGAGGAGCCCTTCAGCTTGCGGTTCATCAGCAGCGCAAGACCAAGCCCCAGCAGGATGATCGGCAACACACTGCCAGCACAGAACAGCACGGTAACTCTCAGCGCTTTGTAAAAGGCCGGGTTGCTAAAGAGATCGAGGTAATTTTGCAGTCCGACAAAGGTTTTCTCCGGGCTCATAAAGTCCCATTCCGTGAAGCTGAGATACAGCACATACAGCAGCGGCGCCAGCCAGAATAGAACGAAGGGTACCATCGCCGGCAGCGTGAACAGTACGGGCTTCAAACCATTAACAACCTTTGAGCGTGTCATTGTTGTTCCAATACCCCATTCCATCACTTATGTTTTGCGGTATAATGCAGAGGAAAGCTCCTCTGTTCAAAAAAAATTGTACACTCAGAAGCGAAGCTTGTGGTCAAGCGGAAGTAAAGTTCGTTCGGAAATTGTGTAAAATTTGCAGAAAGGCTGCCGTGAAGCTTCAGTTTTGTGTAATGTAGAGAGAACAATTCTAATAAGAGTGAAGGTGCAGCGAGATGAAACAGGCCGCATTTGGCGAGGATAACCCGCATTTATCCCCACGGGAGCAATTGTTGCGCGGGGTGATTGATGCGATAGCACAAACGATGGATTTGTATGGAGCAAATTATTCTTTCGGGCAGCTCTACGGGATTATGTTCTTTGAGGACAAGCCGATGACGCTGGAGGAAATGAAGCAGGTCATGAATATGAGCAAAAGCAATATGAGCTACGGCGTCCGCTCCCTGATCGCTTCACGGATGGTGACTAAGCTGGACGAGAAACGCGAGCGGAAGGATCTTTACGCCGCTGAGACAGATTTCTTTCAGGCGTTCAAAAACTTTTTCACCCTGAAGCTTCAGCGGGAGATCGATGTGATGCAGCAGGCGATGGGTTCAGCGATGCCTGAGCTCCAGGCGCTGATTGACGCAGCAGACACTCCCGAAGAAGAGCGGGAAGCTTGCCTGCGGGATCTGGACAAGCTACGGCATGCAGTAGAGTATTACGCCTGGCTGCAGCGGTTTGTGTCCGGGCTGGAGGAAGGTGAACTCTTTGGCGGGGCCGGACTGCCCGGCAGGGAGTAGGGGCTGAGGCGGTTCCATTGGATGGACTGGATATCTAAATTCTGAAGCTGCTGGAAGAGAACGGAAGACTGCCCCACGAAGAGGTTGGCAAGCTGCTGCATATCCCGTGGCCCTAGGTGCGTCAACGAGCCGGCAAGCTGGATCGAAAATCTACTATATATGAAGATGGGTTTCATATATATGAAGAGAGGATGGTGGAGTGTGCAGCAGAAACCTGGTGTGAATTCGGGGTATATGATCGGCGTTGCGTTGTGGTCTGTGTGGAAAGTCGGTGACACATTCATGATTCAAATATCTGTGACCATGTAAGCAATCGGCTACACGGCCTATATCTGGTTGCTAAAAAACGCGTCCCTGGCTTCGACCTACGCCTTTGTCAACCCGGTAGTCGCTGTCATCTTGGGCTGGGCTATGGGGGGTGAACAACTTACCGTGAACACGTTGGCTGCTGCCGTTATCATTATCGCGGCCGTAGTTTTGGTGACCCTATTCCGCGGCAGGCCGCAAAAGACAGGAACTCAAGCAGCGCTTGATATACAAAATCAGCAGCAGTCGATACACTGAGGACATCACAGCCGAAGGGGTGGTAGCATGTTCGATATGCTAAAGACAGGCAGGAATATCGTTAGATTAAGAGGAGCCGCAGGACTTACGCAAATGGGGCTCGCGGATAAGCTGGGGATTAGCTATCAGGCGGTCAGCAATTGGGAGAGAGGCGCAAGCATGCCTGATATCTCCAAGCTCCCGGAGCTGGCGGAAATCTTCAATGTCGGCATCGACGAGATTCTGGGTGAAGGGAAGGGAACCCGGTTCATCGGGAGTGTGCTGGACAACACAACGGAGGATTATTTCCAGCAGAATGCCGTATCCGCCGTAGAGCTTTCGGAGATTGCGCCGTTACTTCAATCAGAGCAGATCGGTGAGGCTTTTGAGCATGTAAAAGAGAGTGCGGCTGTCAGCGATCTCCTCGCACTCGCTCCTTTTCTCAGTGAGGAATTACTAGATGAATGTGCGAAGCAGGCTTTTGAAAAAGAAGGCGCAGGAGCGCTGCCGCCGCTCGCTCCGTTTATCAGCGAGGAGATGCTGGATGAACTCGCCAAGGAGATTCTGGCTAAAGAGGGATCAAAAGCGCTGCCGCCACTCGCTCCGTTTATCAGCGAGGAGACGCTGGATGAACTCGCCAAGGAGATTCTGGCTAAAGAGGGATCAAAAGCGCTGCCGCCGCTCGCTCCGTTTATCAGCGAGGAGATGCTGGATGAACTCGCCAAGGAGGTCCTCGCCAAAGAAGGCGCAAAAGCGCTGCCGCCCTTGGCTCCATTTATCAGCGAGGGGATACTCAGCGAATGGAGTGCCCGAGCGTTCGCCAAATGACCGATGTCCGCTGCAGTGCAGGGGGTGCCCGATATCGCCTCCGCATCGTCTAACAGCCCCAACCCAAAACCGGCTATGCTGTCCCGATAAGGACGGCATAGCCGGTTTTGGGTTTCACCAATAATATACTTTTCTGTACCTGTTATTCTTCCACAGCCACAAAGTGGAACAGCTTGCTCTGGAAGTCGCCGTGCAGCTCCGGCAGGAGCAGTCCGGCATACATCAGCCGGTCGCCGCCATATACGTCGCCGGTTTCCTTCAACATATAGTCCTTCTCCGGGTCCAGCCCCTGAAGGCGTAGGCGCGGGCGGTTCGTATTCGGACTGGCCAGTACGCGGAAGTAGCCTGCCAGTGCTTCGGTCCGGCCTTCATTTACGAACATCCAGGCCGTTTCATTACCTTCAAACGGCGATAGGAGCCGGTACATGTCGCCTTGCTGGACAAGGGAACGGATTTCCTTGTAAAAGGCGACCTGGGCAGCCGCTTCCGCCTGTTCCTCTGGCGTGAATTGGGTCAGATCCAGCTCATAACCGAAGTTACCGGACATCGCCACGTCGCCGCGCATCGCAAGCGAGGTGTTGCGGTGCACCTGATGGTTCGGAACTGCCGAGATATGGGAGCCCATGCTGCTGGCCGGATAGACGATGCTGGTACCGTACTGGATTTTGAGGCGTTCCACGGCATCGGTGTCATCGCTGGTCCAGGTCTGCGGCATGTAATGAAGAATGCCGGGATCAAATCTGCCGCCGCCGCCGGAGCAGCTCTCGAACAATACATGCGGGAATTTGGAGGTGATTTCCTCCATTACCCGGTACAGCCCCAGCATATAGCGGTGAGCCGTTTCTCCCTGGCGCTCAGGCGGCAGGGCAGCGGAGCCGATCTCAGTCATATGCCGGTTCATATCCCATTTGACATAGGTGATTGGGGCTGATGCCAGCACAGTGCTGACCGATTCGATGATATAATCGCATACCTCCTGGCGCGACAGATCCAGAATCAGCTGATTTCGGGCCTGACTGCGTCTGCGGTCTTGTACATGCAGGCACCAGTCCGGGTGAGCACGGTACAGATCGCTGTCCGGCGATACCATCTCCGGCTCGAACCAGAGGCCGAACTGCATCCCGAGCCGCCGGACCCGTTCCACCAGATCGGGCAGACCCTGCGGCAGCTTGCGGGTATCCACGAACCAGTCGCCCAGTGATGTAGTGTCGTCGTCGCGGCGGCCGAACCAGCCGTCATCCAGCACGAACAGCTCGATGCCCAGCGCTTTGCCGGCACGGGCGATATCTTCGATTTTGTCAGCATCGAAGTCAAAATAAGTAGCTTCCCAGTTGTTAATCAGCACTGGACGGGGCTCGTCGCGGTACAGTCCCCGCGCCAGGCGGGTCCGGTACAGCCGATGGTAGGTCCGGGACATGCCGCCGATGCCCTGGTCGGAATAGACGAGCACCGCTTCGGGCGTCTGGAAGCTCTCGCCGGGCGCAAGCAGCCAGCGGAATCCAAACGGGTTGATGCCCATCGTTACGCGTGTAGTTCCATATTGGTCCACATCGGCATTCGCGCTGAAGCTGCCGCTGTAGACCAGGCTGAAACCGTAAGCCTCTCCGCTGTCCTCCACAGTCTGCGGGGACAGCAGGGCCAGGAACGGATTCTGCTGATGGCTGCTGGCGCCGCGTTTGCTGTCAATGCCCTGCCGTCCATTGTGCAGAGGGGCGCGAACGAGATGGCGTTCGCGGGCCCAGGACCCGGACAGCTGGATCAGCTCATAATTGTCATGCGGGAAATCGAGCGCTACCGATAAGGCGCGGTTCAGCTTCAGCGGTCCGCTGCCGGTATTTGTGAGCTGTGCAGAGCGGATGATGGAATCGAAGCCCTTCAGTATGCTATAGGACAGCACGGCACGCACGCCTGCTGCGGTATCCTCCAGTACAAGCTGCAGCGTTTCCGCTTCATCGCCGCTTTCCGCATATACGGCTGGCAACCCCTCCAGTGCAGGTTTACCCTTGAGAATGCTATGGGATACATAGGTGAGTTCCGTTACAGTCGAGCCGTTCAGCAGCTCAGTCTCATAGGCAGGCTCCCGGAAGTCCCCTGAGCCATACCCGGGATATTCCTGGGGGAGCGTGTCCAGGGAGAAAGCTGGCTCCTTGGGATCAACCGTACTGCTGAAGCCCATGGCTCCGGGACCGTACAAATCGGATAGGGCAGCGCCACGGATTTTTCGGCCCCAGTGCAGATGCACGGGATAGGCGCCGCGGACAAGGCCGAATACATAGCTGGTATTTGCAGTTTGCAGATGAAAGACTTGATGCTCGGCATCGTAAATGATGGACAAGGTAACAACCTCCTGGGATGTCTGCAGATTTAGAGTGGCGGATGCAGGGACGCATGATATACGCATCAGAATATAGATCATAATGTAAGCATGCCCACTGTCCGTCATAAGCCGCCATTACTGCACGCGGACAGTGGAGAGTCAGCCTCAGTATAAGTCGGTTCAGCACCTAAATCTATGGAGAAAAGCAGAGTCCATATGGACGAATGTCGTTTGTTTATAAAAGAACACTACCTCTTCTTGAGAACACTGAAGCCGTTTCTGCTCAAAAAAGCTACCTGCTAGGCCGTTTGCCGCAGTCGTTCCACAACCGTGGCCTTGCTAAGCATTCTATAGGAGAATAAGGTAACGGTATACGCAATCGCAGCCAGGACCGGAACGACCAGAATAAAGGGCAGCCAGCCCATATGGAAGACAGTAAAGGCCATGTTGTCCGCAATACTTTTGGAAATCCGGTAAGTCAGAAATACGCCTAAGGTCGAGGTGACCGACACGGTTAATAGCACATTGAACACCCCTTCGTACACCAGAACTTTTTTCAGTTGCCGCTTGGTCATGCCAATGCTCTCCAGCAGAGCGAATTCATTTTTTCGCGCAATGACTCCGGTAATCACCGTGTTGATATAATTAAGGACGCCAATGAGAGCAATGACGAAGCTGAGGCCGTAACCGATCGTCTGAAAAATACGGATAAATCCGCCAAGCTCCTGCCGATAGTCCTCTCTAGATTTGTAGGACAGTTCATCGCTTGATGCTGCAATAGATTTGGCGGTCTGCATAGCACTGTCGAGCTTGGCCGGGTCGACGTGGAGCGTTGCCGATAGAGCCATAGGCGGATCGCTTCCCGCAGGCAGCTCCCTGGTCAATTCTGAGGAAGGAAAAAAAGCATTATAGCCACAGGCTGTGAAGGATTGGGTAGTTGCGGCATAAAGAGCATCATTATGTAGAACAGCCATGACCTCATAGCTTTTGCCCAGACCCTCATACTTCACCTGGTCACCGGGATGGTAATAAGACTTGTAAGTATCCTCTGCCATGTTGGATTCGGTGATCAGCACATAGTTTCCGGAGGCGAATTTCTGCGGGTCAAAGCTGCCTTCAATGATATCCTTCTGCACCAGGTCATACCAGCCGGCATCCATGCCGTAGAGATTGAGCTGAATGAAGTTATTCTTAAGAACCGCTGCAAGAGCCGGGTCTGATGGAGCAGTCTCTGCCAAAGGCTTCAGCGCTCCAAGTATAGTGTCATCCATAGTATAGTTCTCAACTTTGAAATAGACACTGTCCACACGTTCAACACCGTCAATCTTCCCTAATGCGTCTATGAACGGCTTCGAAAGCTTATAGGGATCACCGGGCCGCTCGCCCGCGCTCTGCACGATAGCTCTGTTGCGGATAACTGCGTCACCGTTTATAAATGTGCTGAGGTACTTATTGACATCCAGCGATGAGATGACGGTAAAAATAATGCTGAACAAGATCATGCTTAAGGAGAGCGAGGTCAGCATAAGGAACAGCTTCCTTTTGTTGCGGAACAGGTTGGCGAAGGCCATGGCGTACAGCTGTGCCCCGCGTTTCGAACGTTTGTGCATCTTGCGCTTAGCGCTTACGCCTGCGAACCGTACAGCTTCTACAGGGGCAATCCGTGCAGCCATCCGGCCCGGCTTGCTTGCCGCGATCCATACCGTCAGGTAGGCGAACACGGCAGCCCCGACAAAGATCCACGGACTGGACGAATAAGCCGTTTCGGTGGGTTCGTCTGAAAAGCTGCCCAGCAGCGGAGACAACAACCGGCCCATCCCGTATCCGGAAGCGAGCCCGAAGGGCAGGCCGATCAGATACAGCACTTGGGACTGGATCGTAATGATTCTCTTGAGCTGCCTCGGCGTAGTTCCGATCGCCTTCAGCAGGCCGTAAAACTTGACATCCCGTACAACCGATATGTAAAAGATATTATAAATCAGCAAATATCCGCTTAGCATGATGATCAGAATGACCGCCAGATAAGGGACCAGATTGATGATATTTTCCGAGAGAGATGAAGCGGTGTAGGCCCAATTGATCCCAATTGGCACATCCAGGCCGGTATCCGCGAGCACTTTGTTCAGTTTTTTTTCGATATCCACGGCATTGTTGAACATTACGCTCAGTTCTGCGGTGTTCACATAGGTGTTGTTGGCCTTGTACTTTACCGGATCAATAGAGGACAGATTCTTCTGCACCCAAGCCTCAGAGACGAAAGCCAGTCCTGCCATCGACAAATTTTTGTCTGCCTCATAATATCCCGATACGATAAAATCCTGATGAATCACGCGCTCCCCGATATTAATATCCAGAGTCACCTGCTGGTCCAGCGCATGCTTGATGCCGAGCTTGTCCATCACCCAGGTATTCAGTACAACTTCATTCTCAGCGGCAGGCAGCCCGCCTTCGATAAAGTTAATAAATCCGTGCCTGGCGTAAGCCTCGTCGATCCGCTTAACCTCAACCGGGCTATCCTTGAAAACCCCATCCTCCAGGTCCCCTGCATTCAGGGAAACACCGTATTCCCGTATAGAGGGATGCTTCTTCAGGATCTCCACCTGGGCTGGGGTAAGATATTTGAAGCCTCCGTGAAAATCAGAGCCAACGGTTTTCATCTGGGTCAATTCCATGGATTTGTTAATGCTCAGGACCATGGTGAAAATGGAGGTGATGAGCAGGGTAGTCAGGATGACAGCGCAGATCACGGCCAGATTGCGCATCGGATTAGCTTTGAGGCTTTTCAGGGAGAGTCGGGTTACAATTTTACGGTTGTTTGTGCTGATCATAGCGGACTTGCTCCGCTGGAGGCAGCATGCCCTGAAACAATACGCCCGTCTTCAATGCGGATAATGCGGTCTGCGGTCTGGGCGATAGACTCGTTATGGGTAATCATGACAATGGTCTGATTGAATTTTTCACTCATCTGCTTCAGCAGAATCAGTACCTCCTGGCTGGTTTTGCTGTCAAGATTGCCCGTAGGCTCGTCCGCCAGAATGATCGAAGGTTTGGTGGCTAGGGCTCTGGCAATAGCTACCCGCTGCTGCTGGCCGCCGGAAAGATTGGAGGGCAGATTGTGGATTTTCTCCTGCAGGCCCAAAGCCCGGATCACTTCGTCCAGATAGGTCTGATCGATGCTGCCGCCGTCGAGTTCTATAGGAAGCAGAATATTTTCGAGTACATTCAGGATCGGTACCAGGTTGTAGCTCTGAAAGACGAATCCGACCGACCGGCGTCTAAAAATCGTCAATTTCTCATCGCTCATCGCGAAAATATCGTTGCCATCCACAAATACCTTGCCTGCCGTAGCCCGGTCGAGGCCGCCCAGCATATGCAGCAGCGTGCTTTTTCCGCTCCCGCTGGTGCCGACAATGGCCACAAACTCCCCTTTCTCCACGGACAGCGACACATCATCCAGCGCTTTTACAGTGGTCTGCGGATCTTTTCCATAATATTTCTTCAGATGTTCGATTCTCAAAATAGGCATGAGTAGGTCATTCCTCCATCATCTTGGGTTATTCCTTAAGATATCAGACCAATCTAACCGGGCAGTGTCTGAAATCTGTCAGGATTGACACCATTAGACCTGGGGGAGGAAGATCGAGAGCTTCGTACCTGTGCCGACCCCGGAGGCCGCTGTAATAAAACCTCCCTGGAGGCTGATAATTTTCTGCGTTAAATAGAGCCCAATTCCGATGCCTTCGTATTCCCTGGCGCTATGTCCCCGGTAGAACCGTTTGAAGATATGCTCAAGCTCATTCCCCGGAATCCCCATGCCTGTATCAGAGATATCAATACGAGTGAACATTTCATTGCCTTCGGCCGCAATCCGGATACTGCCGCCTGCTTCCGAATACTTCACCGCATTCTCCAGCAGGTTGAACAGTGCTTCGCTGGTCCACTTATGATCGTGGCGTGCTTTTGTCAGCGGATCACATGCAATTTGGACACTGATCCCCTTATTTTCCGCACGGGTATAGATGTGGGATACAGCGCTGGTAATCGTCGCAATAACAGGGGTGACCTCGCTCTGCAGGGTAATCATCCCCGTTTCCAGTCTGGATAATTTGACCAGTGAGGTGATCAGCCATTCGAGCTTTTCCGATTGCGACTCGATCTGGTTCAGCAGAAGCCGCGTATCTCCACCTAGATCAGGCGTTTCCGCAAGCAGCTGGCTGTAGAGCAGGATATTGGAGAGAGGGGTCTTGGTCTGATGGGAGATATCCGAGATGAGCTCCTTGATGGTGTTTTTTTCGGTTTCCAGATTCTGCTCATTCGCTTGGTTAATCTCAATGTAGCGTAATAATTTATGCTCCAGGGAAGAGAGACTGGTCTCGTCAAAATGGGTCAGCTTCTCCCGTCCATGAATCGCCCGGTCCACCATTTCATCTACTGAATTCATAAAGGCTGTAAGCTGCCGCCGCAGCATCCAGTTCCATAAGGCTCCCAGGATCAGCATACAGGATACGAAGAGGAGCGTCAGTTCCGTGAGTGCCGGCTGCTTCCCTTCCAGAAACATGACCCTTCCAGCGTAACCCGATACCAGAAGCACTAAGATTGCCGAAAAAATAAAGTTCGCCCGTTTGGAGCTCCGTACATCATTACGGCTGGTCATAGATTCGGTCTTTCCGCCCACATATACCCCAGGCCATAGACGGTTTTGATGTGTTTCGGAGCCGAAGGCTCGTCCTCGATCTTGGCGCGCAGCCGTTTGATAGCTACCGTAAGTGCGTTCTCATCCACAAACTCAGCCTCCTGCGACCAGATCTTGTCGATTAACTGTTCTCTGCCTAGAATCATGCCGGGGTTCGTAACCAGTATTTTCAGCAGCTTCAGTTCGGTTTTGCTAAGGATTAAGGGTTCTGAATTCTTATAAAATTCCAGCCGTCCAAAATCAAAGCTCAAGGGGCCGAGTGTGAACTTATCCCCGCCGCGGGAGGAAGCCCGTTTGAGAACGGCCATGACTCTGGCCCGCAGGATCATCAGACTGAAAGGCTTGGTAATATAGTCATCGCCTCCAAGCTCAAATCCAGTAACGATATCCGGCTCCAGGTCATTTGCGGTCAAAAAGATAATCGGTACCTGAGAGGTTCTACGGATTTTCTCACAGTAGTCTAATCCGCTTCCGTCAGGGAGATTGATGTCCAGAACGATCAGATCTATCTTAATAGAAGAAACGATTTGCTCCGCTGAGGCAATATCGTAGGCTTGCTGTATCGCAAAATCATTCTGGGCAAGGGTTAAGGCGATCCCTTTGTTCAGGCTTCGGTCATCTTCAACGATGAGTAGTGTCTTCATGGGTTATGCTCCTTTGCTGTGCCGCTTGCAAACAATAGCCAGATAAGGATGATTTCATGCTCCAGGCTGTTTACTTCCATATTATGTACAACGCTGCAGGATTACGCAATCCGAAGTTGGGGGTGCCGGAGAGTACGCTTTCCCCGTCCAGGCATCCTGCAGTCGCATAGCCTCCCCGACTAAGGTCCAGTACACAAAACCGTCCACGGTCTGTTTTGAAAGTCTGCGGTTTGCCCTAGAATAAGGCTATAAGGTTCAAGGTTAACGAAAGGCGGTGAGAAAAAATGCAAAGAAGACAAGGTAATGGACTTGCGGTTGTTCTGATCGTACTTGGAGCGATTATGCTGATGGGGATTGCCCTTCCGCTGATCCATGGAATGTTCAGACTCCTGTTCCCGGTATTGCTGGTTGTTCTCGGGTACTACGGAATTAAAAGCGGACGCAAGATTATCGGCTGGGTGGTGCTGTTCATCGGTGTCATGTCCCTGATCGCGAAGCTTTCCTGGATCATCGGACCGCTGCTCGGTATCGCACTGGTGGTTTGGGGCATCTCGGTGCTGAAGGGTAGAAAAAACGGAACATATTAAGCATTCAAGGTTACTTAATAAGAAGCAGGGAGGGAGCCGAAAATCATGAGTGTTTTTCGCCGCATGAGGGATATTACCGTAGCTAACTTAAATGAACGACTGGAACAGAGCCAGGATCCGGTGAAGCTGATCGATCAATTTCTACATTCAACCCGTGAGGAAATCGCCGAAGCCGAGAGGCTGTACCAGCAATATGCAGCCCATACGAAGCAGCTGCAGCAGCAGGTGAATCAGGCGACGGCCATGAGGAACAAACGTGAAGAGCAGGCGCTGCTGGCGCTCAAGGCTGGCGAGGATAACCTGGCTAAGCTGGCGCTTCAGGAAAAGATTATCCACGAGGAAAAGCTGGAGCAGTACAGCGGTCTGCTGGAGCAGAGCCAGCAATCACTTTTTGAGCTTGAAGGCCAGCTGAACGAGCTGAAAATGGAGTATCAGACGGTATACAGCAAACGCCAGTATTATGCAGCACGGATGGAGTCGCTGCGGTTGCAGCAGCGCATGAACCAAAGAGCCACGGCCTATGGCAATGGCGGTGACGTTCCCAAAATGTTCGGCCGGCTGGAAGACCGGATGAGCGATTGGGAGCTGGAAGCGAAGAGTCTGCGCGATCTGCGCCGCATGGGCCAGGAATACGCCATTCAGGCAGGAGAAACCGTGGCGACTGTACTCGAAAGAGAGATGGCCCGCCTGAAGGAGAAGCTGAACAACGATGGAAAGGAGTAGTTCTATGACCCGATTGTATCGTTCAACCCAAGATAAGGTGATGACAGGGCTGGCAGGTGGATTGTCCGAAACGCTCGGCATCGACTCCACCCTGTTCCGGATTCTGCTGGTGGTTAGTATTCCTTTTACAGGCGGAGCTACCATTCTTGCTTATTTTGTCGCAGCGCTTATTATACCCAAAGAGCCGACCCAGTATAATCCTTTCGGACCTGGACCCGGCGCGCCGGGTGGCCCTTATGGCGGCCCTTACTCAGGAAGACCTGAGCATGGACGCGGACCGCAGGGCCCTCACGGACAGGGCGGATTCGGCCCTTACGGTAGCCAGCCGGGCTATAACCCCGGTTATGATAAAGCGGGTGCCTATTCGGCACAAGACTCCGGTATTGATGCCATGATGAAGGATATTGAGAAGAAAGCCCTGCAAAAAGAAGTCGAAGAACTCAAACAAAAACTTGCCAAATACGAGAAGGGAGAAGTGTAAATTATGGGAGTATTTCAACGGATTAAGGATATGACAAAGGCGTCGGTAAATGACTTGCTGGATAAGGTAGAGGACCCAATTGTAATGCTGAATCAATATCTGCGCGATATGGAGGCTGAAATTCACGAAGCTGAGGTAACTGTAGCGAAGCAGATGGCCAATGAACGCCGCATGAAGCAGCGTGTAGAGGAAGCTGCGAAGGTATCCGGACAACGTGCAGCCCAGGCTGAACTGGCACTGAAGAATGGCCAGGAGGAAGTTACACGCAAGCTGCTGGAAGAAAAAATCTACTTCGACCAGAAGCAAGCCGAATACAGCGAGCTTCACGCTCAGGCGGAAGTGCAGGCCAAGGAATTGGTACAGCAGCTTCATGATATGAAGGACGAATTCTACAAGCTCCGCAACAAACGCAATGAGCTGGTATCCCGTGCACAAATGGCCAAGGCCAAGAAGCAAATGTCGCAAATCAGCAGTGTTCACGCCATCGAGAGCGGCAGCGCATCTCTGGGCTTCCACCGGATGGAAGAAAAAATCATGCAGCTTGAAGCGGAAGCTGATGTCATGCGTGCCCCTTACAACCCTTCGGCAACAGCATATAGCAAACCGGTTGATGCTGAAAAGCAACTGAAAGTGGAAGAGCAGCTCGCTGCATTGAAGAGCAAGCTGAACACATCACCATCATCCCCTTCTTTGGATAAAAAAGAAGAATAAAGCCTGTTCCTAAATCATAGGCGGATATGATATGCTGATCAAGGTAAAGCCATACGGTATGGATCTTCCATACCGGTATGGCTTTTGTAGCGGGATGCGGGAAACTTAAGGATACTGCTTACAAGAGAGTTGCTCCGCAAAACTTAAGGCTTATGCTTACGAAGAGAGTTGCTTCGCAAAACTTAAGGTTTATGCTTACGAAGAGAGTTTTGCTCCGCAAAACTTATAGGAGGTGCGAAATGGATAAACGGAACCGTATGCTTGCCATAGGACTGATCGGCGTCGGCTGCTTAATGATATTTGGCAGATGGCTCGGCTTTTTTTCCATTGTCGCGCTTCTGTTCCTGCTGCTCGGGATTTACCGGACAACGTCGGGCAAAGTCAAGCAAGGCTATAAGCTACTGGGAGTTGGCGCAGTACTGCTGCTGCTGGATCACCTGCTGCTGGTGCTCGGGATTTGCCTGATCTCTCTGGGGATGTTTTTTGTCAAATCCAGACGGATACAGCGCAGGGGCGGGTTTATGCAGAAGCAAAGCTTCTCCTCCAGATTTGACTGGGATCTGTCACCTTGGGTGATGCGCAGCCTGAGCGCCTGGCATGTGCTGGGTGAGGCGGATATTGACCTGTCGCTGGCGATGGCAGAGGACCGGGAGACCGTGATGCTGTTCCAGGGGATCTTTGGCGATACGGACATACACCTGTCCGAGGATTATGGCGTGGAGATCGAGGCATTTGTGCTGTTCGGCTCCATTGAATTCGGCAGCCACCGCGACGCGGGCATGCTAAACCGGCTGAATTGGAAGTCAGCTAACTACGATAGCTGTGAGCAGAAAGTGAAGTTTAATATTTCTTATATTATGGGTGACCTGGATGTGCGGGCAGATTGAGTGGTCTGACACGGAACCATGGAGGAGGGCTTCCCGGCATGGGCAAAAAAAGCAGTAATATGGTTACGCGCAGCATGGGGGAGGGAGCTCTTTTCTCTTTGGTCATGCTGCTCGTTTTCCTGTACATCATGTATACATATGGATATCTGCAGCCGTTTGAGAATTGGGAAATCGGTGTCCGGACAGCGGTATCACTAATATTGCTGCCGGTGGTGTTTGGTATCGTTTTCGGCTTTTACCAAGGATTCCGGACCAAGCGGAAGTTAGAGCTCCTGCGGGCGACACTGGTGGCTTGGGAGAAAGGGAATCTGACCCCGGCCATGCCGGAGCTGGGCAATGATGAGCTGGGCCGGCTTAGTGAGCAGCTTAGCCGGATCAGCGGCAAATGGGAGAACCAGGTGAATACGCTGCAGCGGCTCTCGACGAACAACGCCAAGCTGGCCGAGCAGGCCCGCGTCACAGCGATTATGGAAGAACGGCAACGGCTCGCCCGGGAACTGCACGACGCAGTGTCTCAGCAGCTGTTCGCGATCTCCATGACGGCTACGGCAGTAGGGCGGACGCTGGAAAAGGACTTTGACAAGGCGCAGCGGCAAATTGCGCTGATTGAGGAAATGTCTGCCGTCGCCCAGTCCGAGATGAGGGCACTGCTGCTGCATTTGCGCCCGGTCTATCTGGAAGGCAAAGGGCTGCGGCAGGGGCTGCAGGAGCTGATTAAGGAGCTGGAGATCAAGGTCCCAATTGACATTGTGTTCGAGATGGACCCGGATGTACAACTGATGAAGGGCATTGAGAATCATTTGTTCCGCATCGTGCAGGAAGCTATTTCCAACACCCTGCGGCACGCCAAGGCGGAGAAGATGGAGATCCGTCTGCACCGCCGGGGCGACACTGTCCGCCTGACGCTGCGCGACGATGGAGTCGGGTTCGAGATGGATGAGAGCAAGCAGACATCCTACGGCTTGTCGAACATGCAGGAGCGGATTATTGAGACCGGAGGCTCGATCCAGTTCATTACCGCTCCGGGCAAAGGCATGCGGATTGAGATTACCGTACCATTAGTCAATGAATAGGAGGCAAGGGTACCATGGAGATGGAAGAAGCGCAGGCGATTAAAGTACTGCTTGTAGACGATCACGAAATGGTCCGGATTGGACTTGCTGCGGTGCTCGGCACCGAGGATGGGATCGAAGTGGTGGGTGAGGCAGGAAGTGGAGAAGAAGGCATACGGCTAGCTCAGGAATACAATCCTGAGGTGGTCCTGATGGACCTGGTTATGGATGGCATGGATGGGATTGAAACGACGAGACAGCTTCTGAAGCTGTACCCCGATTGTAAAGTGATTGTGCTCACCAGCTACCTGGATGACGAAAAGATGTATCCGGTCATTGAAGCCGGCGCGTTCAGCTATTTGCTAAAAACCTCGCGGGCCAGTGAAGTGGCGGATGCCATCCGCGCTGCTGCAAGAGGCCAATCGGTGCTGGAGTCGCAGGTTGCCTCCAAGATGATGAACCGGTTCCGCTCCAATGCCAAAGGCGGAGAAGCGCCGGCCTATAAGGAGCTTACCGAACGCGAGATGGAAGTACTGAAGCTGCTGGCTCAGGGCAAATCCAACCAGGATATCGCGGACCAGCTCATTATCGGGATTAAGACCGTGAAATTCCACGTGACGAATATACTGGCCAAGCTGGGTGTAGAGGACCGTACCCAGGCGGCCATTTATGCTTATAAGAACGGACTTGCGGAATAACCGCAGGTATATAATCTCTCTTCCTGGATATCCTGTTTAGTAGATTACTAGACCGGATAGAGAGGAAGATTGACGATGGGGAACCAAGGGATAAGAAGAGGTGCTGGCAAAGGGACACTGCTGCTGACCGGATTATGCTTGGCGGCTGTACTGCTGGCCGGATTCCGCAGTGCAGGAGTTGCCGGAGGTGAAGGTTCAGCCGGGGTGACAACATCGGCTGAAGACACCGCGTCATCCCATCGGTTTGCTCCCGCGGCAGCTGTACATACGCCCTCACAAGCTGCCTATTCCATCAGCTCAGCCCAGACTACATCTCAGGCCACGGCCGACAAGGGTACAGGCAGTCTCGCGGATTCTCTCGAACGTATAACCAGCCTTGGCGGTATAGCCACTCTGCCGGACTCACCGCTCCGGCTTGTCCTGAAGTGGCAAGGCGATTACAGTACCGGTACATCCGGCGTATCTGCTGCTGAGGCTGCACGGAACCTGGCGGCTCAGCTTGGGCTTGGAACTGTCAGCCGGTCTGATGAAGACGGGCATATGACTTCCCGTGCGGGTGCCGCTCTGGACGGTGCACAGGTCACGCTGTTCTGGAGTGAGCTGGGAGGCGCACGCAGCTACGTCATTGTGACCTTTGAGACGGCGGATCTGCGGAAAGCGCCGGAGCTTCCGGCCGCTGCGGAGTCGGCCGGACAGCAGATGCTTCAGGCGGGCATTGCTGCTGAATGGAATGCTTCGCTGCAAGGGACTGCTAAGGCTCAGAGCGGGCCGGAAGCTGCACTATTTTCAATAGAACAATCGATCCAAGAACAGCTCCCCGGAATGAACCCGGAAGAGAGCTACGAAGACGACACTACATACAGCCGCTCCTACAGTGTGCCGGGCCTTGAGCGCGCGGTCAGCAGCGGAAGCCATTCCATTGCGCTACAGCTGGCGGTTCATAAGAACGGCAACAACAACACCAACCGGGTAACGCTCGGATTGCCTTTAATTACTATTGAATACTGAGCAGGGGGTTCAATACGAACTCCTTGCTAAACTATACTTTCCAGAAAAGCCGTTACACGGATATTATATCCTGAAGCCGGCTTTTTGTTATGCTTGAAGGCTGGCGGCCAAAACCTCTGATGCAGGCCTGCGTTTGCGGAGCTTTTGGCATGAGGGTATAATATGTTTGTGAATGCCGGACTGCACTGTTCTATAAGCGGGAGCACAAAAACAAATAAGAAAGAGTAATGGAAATTTGCGAAATCCCGAGAAAAACTGTCAGGAATGTGATAGCATCCTTTTCACAGATATGATAAAATGACATCACGCCGTAGATGTATTTCATAAACTATCTGGCGATGAGAATGATTGTCAACTATATTACATACAGAGAGATGAGGAGCCATGGCTGAAAATCAAACCCTTGATGCACTGCATACACCCGGTGCTGTATTCTTTATCTTTGGGGCAACCGGAGATCTAGCCCGCCGCAAGCTTTTCCCGGCGATTTACAGTTTGTACCGTGAGGGCAAGCTGACCCATGATTTCGCGGTCATTGGCGTGGCTCGGCGTCCCCGTACCCTAGATGAATTCCGTGAAGATGTGAAGGAGTCCATTTATGAATTCTGCCGCTACCAGGCTTCAGACGCAGACGAATGGAATGAGTTCGTTCAGCATTTTGAATACAAGTCTCTGGACATCAACAATATTGACGGCTTCCGTGAACTGAACGCGCAGACCGAAGTGCTGGAAGAGAAGTTCCATATTCCAGGAAACCGGATGTTCTATCTCGCCCTCGCTCCCGAGTTGTTCGGCAGTGTCTCGTTCAACCTCAAGGCTGGCGGCATGCTGCAGACCCGGGGCTGGAACCGTCTCGTGATCGAGAAGCCATTTGGCTATAATCTGGAATCTGCTGAACAGCTGAACGAGCAGATCCGCCAGGTGTTCAAGGAAGAAGAGATCTACCGGATCGACCATTACCTCGGTAAGGAAATGGTGCAGAACATTGAAGTGATCCGTTTTGCCAATGCCTTCTTCGAGCCGCTCTGGAACAACAAGCATATTGCCAACATCCAGATTACGCTCGGTGAAACCGTTGGGGTAGAGGAACGCGGCGGATACTATGACCATGCCGGTGCGCTGCGTGATATGGGCCAGAATCATATTTTGCAGCTGCTGACGATGATTGCGATGGAACCGCCAAGCCGTCTCCTGGCTGAAGATATCCGTGATGAGAAGGTTAAAGTGCTACGCTCGCTGCGGCCTTACGCTTCCTCCGAGGAAG
Organism: Paenibacillus sp. P32E; assembly: GCF_001909085.1. Lineage (NCBI taxonomy): Bacteria > Bacillati > Bacillota > Bacilli > Caryophanales > Paenibacillaceae > Paenibacillus > Paenibacillus sp. P32E. Next base: position 88,663 of record NZ_LVYY01000003.1, read on the forward strand.
TACATGAGAATGTGGTACGCGGACAGTATACACAAGGACTCCACAAAGGCAAAACCCTTCCGGCTTACCGCCAGGAGGACAAGGTAGATCCGGAGTCGAATACTGAGACGTATTTTGCGGCCCGTGTATTTGTCGATAATTTCCGCTGGGCGGGTGTACCTTTCTATATCCGTACTGGTAAACGTCTCCCTGTGAAGACAACGGAAGTGGTTGTGGAGTTCAAGGGTATGCCGACCAACGTCTATTTGGGTCAAAAGCATAAACTGGAACCGAACCTCCTCGTCATCCGCGTCAATCCGATGGAAGGCATCTATGTGAAGATCAATGCCAAGAAGCCGGGCTCGGAATCGGAAATCCAGCCGCTCGCTATGGATTTCTGCCAGAGCTGCATGGTCGGCATCAACTCGCCGGAGGCGTACGAGCGTCTGCTGCATGATGCCGCGCGCGGCGATTCAACCTACTTCACCCGCTGGGATGAAGTGTCATCGGCATGGTCCTTCGTAGACCGTATTGCGAAGGCCTGGAAGGAAGGCACAGGTGATCTGGCATCCTATCCGGCAGGTTCCTGGGGTCCGGTTGAAGCCGATCAGTTGCTGGCTCGTGAAGGCTTCCACTGGTGGCCGGTCAATGGACAGGATGAAGACAACGTGGTGTGGCAGACTAACAGCTAGTTCATCGCGTAAATGATTTATGGTATGAAGAGTTTCCCCCTGCAGTTGCCTTTGATGGCTGCAGGGGGATTTTTGCATGGTTACCACTTTGCTCAGATAATCATTCCCCCGACAATTTACCAACAAACTTTGCCTTCTGCCGCGTATTATGTAGATAATCTCCACCGGATTTTGTTATACTGAGAAGGATGCTTTCACCAGAAGCGGAAATGTAACAATAGCGGTATGTGACAACGGCAATTTCACCGATAAAGGGGTTTGTACCAATGAGCAGAGCACCGATTTGATGGGCACCCGGTAATTGAAGCAGAAGCATGAATTTATATATGAAGGGATACGTGCAAACCATATGGCACCGGATCAGAAGCTGCAAAAGGAAGTGGACAAACGCAGAACGTTTGCGATCATTTCCCACCCGGATGCGGGGAAAACAACATTAACGGAGAAGCTGCTGCTGTTCGGCGGCGCGATCCGATTGGCGGGTTCGGTTAAGGCCCGTAAAGCGAGTAAGCATGCGACAAGTGACTGGATGGAAATTGAGAAGCAGCGCGGAATCTCTGTTACTTCCTCCGTGATGCAATTTGATTATCTGGATCACCGGGTGAATATTTTGGATACCCCGGGTCACCAGGATTTCAGTGAGGACACCTATCGTACCTTAACGGCTGCGGATAGTGCAGTCATGTTGATTGACGTAGCCAAGGGTGTGGAAGCACAGACGATCAAGCTGTTCCAGGTCTGCGCCAAACGGGGGATTCCAATATTTACGTTCATTAACAAACTAGACCGTGAAGGTCAAAGTCCGTTCGAGCTAATGGAAGAGCTGGAGAATGTGCTGGGCATCCGCTCTGTACCGATGAACTGGCCGATCGGCGGAGGGCGCGAGCTCTGCGGCGTATATGACCGGATGAAGAATCAGGTGGAGCTGTTCCAGGGCGACGATCACTCTGTGATCAACGTGCAAAAGGTTGAAAGTTACCGTGACCCGATCATCCGCGAGATGGCCGGAGATTACCTGCATGACCAGCTGTGTCAGGATCTGGAGCTGCTTGACGTGGCAGGGGATGCTTTTGACTATGAAAAAGTACTGCGCGGTGAGCTGACACCGGTATTCTTCGGCAGTGCGATTAATAATTTCGGCGTGCAGACCTTCCTGGACAACTTTCTGGAGCTGGCACCGAAGCCGGAGCCGCGCCGCAGTACTGTCGGTTCCATAGAGCCGACGAACGAGAAATTCACCGGCTATGTCTTCAAAATCCAGGCGAACATGAACCCGGCCCACCGTGACCGGATCGCCTTCCTGCGGATCGTGTCCGGCAAGTTCGAGCGCGGTATGAGTGTGAAGCATGTGCGTGCCGGCAAGGATATTAAGCTGTCCCAGCCGCAGCAATTCCTGGCTCAGGACCGTGATATTGTTGAGGAAGCTTTTCCGGGGGATATTATCGGGCTGTTCGATCCGGGCATTTTCCGCATTGGGGATACGCTGAGCCAGGCTGGAGATATCGAATTCGACGAGCTGCCGACGTTCTCGCCGGAGATTTTCTCCAAAGTAAGTATCAAAAACGCCCTCAAATCAAAGCAGTTCCAGAAAGGAATCGACCAGCTGACCGAGGAGGGCATGATTCAGGTGTTCCGCACGGTCAACTTCGATGATATTCTGCTGGGTGTCGTTGGACAGCTGCAATTCGAGGTGTTCGAATACCGCATGAAAGGCGAGTATGGCGTAGATGTTCAGCTGCAGCGGATGAGCTATCAGTTCGCACGTTGGATTGTGGATGAGAACAAGCCCGACGCAAGCAAGTTCCGCATCAACTCCACGCTGGTCACGGACAAGAAAGGCAACTATGTTGTGCTCTTCGAGAACGAATACGCGATGCGTACGGCCATGGAAAAGAATCCGACTGCAAAGTTCCTGGAGACTGCTCCTTGAGTGAGCGATTTGTGTAACGGGTCTTAGTACCAGAGAGAGGCTCTCTGTCAAAAAACCTCCGCCTCCACATGCGCAGCTGCACTGTGGAACGCGGAGGTTTTTGTGCTGGAACTAGCGTCACTGCTGGGAGGTGATGGAACCTGGAGTGATCTTCTCCAAATGGTTGTGCAGCATTGAGACCAGTGCATCCTGCTTGGCGTGGTCCAGATCCTTCCACATCATTTCGAATACAGCACCTAATCCAGGCAGCGCCGTTTCGGGCCCGTCCACGGAGCCTTCAATCATCTGCCGCAGGTCGGCTTCGGACTGACCGTGCACTTTATGGATAATCGCCTGGCGCAAATCAATGGTAATCGGCATGAATAGAGCCCCCTTAGGTTTTTTGGGTATTCCAAAGTTCAACTAATATTTGCCTCGTTATAATGTGCCCTGAAAGTGCACTGGAAATTCAAGTTTGGGGCTCCTTATGCTATACTGTGTGAGATGCAAATTGCTACGGGAGGTACAGAAATGGCTGCAAAAAAACAATATGCCGTAATCGGTATGGGGCGTTTCGGCTCAAGTGTCGCCAAGGCGCTCAGCGGCATGGGATTCGATGTGCTGGCGATCGATGCTGACGAGCAGCGCACGCAAGAAATCTCAAGCATTGTAACCCATGCCGTATCCGCTGATTCCACAGATGAAGAGGCGCTGCGCGCGCTGGGCATCCGCAACTTCGATGTGGTGGTGGTGGCGATTGGTGAAGATATTCAGGCCAGCATTCTGACGACACTGATTCTGAAGGACCTTGGCGTTCCGGCGATTCTGGTCAAGGCCAAAAGCGAGCTGCACGGCAAGGTGCTAAGCAAGATTGGCGCAGACAAAGTGATTTATCCCGAACGGGATATGGGCATGAGGGTGGCACATCACCTGGCTTCGCCTAATATCCTTGACTATATCGAGCTGTCGCCGGATTACAGCATCCTCGATATGAAGGTGTCTGGACCGATGCTGGGCAAGAACCTGCAGGAGCTGAACATCCGCGCCAAATACGGCTGCAACGTTATGGCTATCCGCCGTGGAGAGGAAATGAACATTTCCCCCAGAGCGGAAGACCGCCTGGTCGAAGGTGATGTACTCGTCATCGTTGGCCGGAAGGACAATCTGACGAAGCTGGAAATAGCGTATCAATAGGCGCAGCACGGAACAGAAAGGTAGGACCCCTATGGAAATTATGTCTCCCCAAAATACGCGGGTGAAGGAATGGGCCAGTCTTCAGGAAAAGAAGCACCGTGACAAAACCAGCAAATATATTATAGAAGGAATCCATCTGGTACAGGAGGCGTTGTTTGCTGAAGCCGATGTGGAATGCCTGGCCTTTGACCTGGATACAGGCATGCCTTCTGAGCTGAAGCCTCTGCTCCAATCGGTGCAGGGGATGGAGGTCATCGGTGTATCAGCGGCGGTTATCGCCAAGTGCAGCAGCACCGGGACACCGCAGCCGGTATTTGCCATTGTGCGCAAGGAGCAACAGGGCCTGGAAGCCATCCTCGCGAAGCAGGACAGCTGGGTTATGGTGCTTGATGGTGTTCAGGACCCTGGCAACGTAGGGACGATCATCCGCAGTGCCGATGCCGCAGGTGCGGACGGCGTGATCCTCGGCAAAGGCTGCGCCGATCTCTACAATCCGAAGACCATCCGCTCTACGATGGGCTCGATGTTCCATCTCCCGGTTGTGGAGGGGGACCTGAGTGCCATTCTGCCGCAGGCCCGGGAACGCGGTGCACTGCTGGTCAGCACTTCACTGACGGGAACGGACTCCTGCTACACCCATGATTTTCACGGCAGCCAGTGGCTGCTGATCGGCAGCGAAGGACAGGGCATCTCGCCACAGACGGCCGCCCTCGTTGACAAAAGCATCATTATCCCGATGGCCGGCCGTGCCGAATCGCTTAATGCGGCGATGGCCGCGACGATCCTGCTGTTTGAGGGAATGCGGCAGCGGGGGTTTAACTAAACAATAATTCCTGTCCTGTGAGTTGAAACTCACCTTGTCACCGTTTGGAACGTAGTTTGGCATAGGCTTGTAACGATTTTTGGCACAACAATTAAGTCCTGATGATCAAGAAACCCTTGATTTATCAGGGCTTTTTTTGAGGCGGACATTATATTGAAAATAGGCTGTAAGGCTTTAAAAATTAGACTTATGGGAGCGATGGTCCGGCTAATCCGAGTCGTTATGCAAAAGAAGATAATAATTGGTTGAATCTATCGCGCTCCTCTAAAAAAGCGCAATGACCGCTGTAATGGAACGGAACCAGCTTCGAATTTTTGATGAGCTTATTTGTTTCCTCAGCTTTGGTAAACGGAACGACCTTATCATGAATTCCGTGAATAATTAATGTGGGTACATTGATCTGACCGAGATCGTTGTAAACATTCTCATCTCTAAGCGTGGCCATAATGGCGGAAGTTGCCCAATTCGCCGCTTGTAATCCCATTGAAACGAACCAATCGGATTTCGGTACGGAAATATACTGAAAGAAGAAAATTCCGGTTTGGTCCTGCAGCATTTGCGGCCGGTCATGATTTGTATCTTCGATGATTTTATTTGTAAATTCTTTCGGAACGCTAGATGGAGAGGCAGCGTCCATCAGGACGAGTTTAGATACCCCATACTCTTTGTGACGGGCCATATAACGAATCGATATCGCGCCTCCGGTAGAGTGTCCTGCAAGTGTTATGTTTCTTAACTGTAACGCCTCGATGACCATGCGGACATCATCCGCTAATCTATCGAAATTGTACCCGGCAAATGGTTTATCCGAATTCCCGTATCCTCTCCAGTCCATTCCGATACAACGATATCCGAGCTTAGGAAGGAAATTGAACTGATATTCGAACTGGTTATGGTTTAGCGGCCATCCATGAATAAAAAGTATCGTTTTGTTTCCCTTCGGATTGATGTCCTCTATAAATACTCTTACGCCCGGTTCCACAGTAACAAAGTATCCCAAGTGAATCGCCTCATTTTTATAAAAATGTACTCTCCCTTTAAGATATTCGCCCTAGGCAAGGTGAATGCGTAATTTCGGCGTCAAATTGGGTTTAGCTAGGAATTGGCGGTGAGGGGGCGTGGACAGGACTTTTTCTTTTTTATAAGAGGGAGCCGGTCAATAACTCCTGGCCATGTAATTTGCTGCTGACTGTTCAATCGAGCAGAGCCGGGACAGATTGTTTACAGCTGCCGCTTTCATGTTCCCAGACAGGAGCAAGCAAATAAGGTTCAAGACAGCATCAGAGCAAAGTCCAAGCCTTGTTACGGCTTGCTTTGCTCTTTTTACTCTCCGGCATCAAAACTTTCAACCCTGATGTCATTTTTTTCAACCCTAATCGGGCGGCGATTAATTATATAATCAATTCAAGGCAACAAGCTATAAACACTGGAAGGAGGACGGCGGCTAGGTCAACACTAATGACAGGGGGAATAATGATGAAGAAAAAAACTTCGGTACTGGCATTGTTTTTAGTGCTTCTGATAGCGGTTACAGGATGCGGCGGAGGAGCTGGTAATGCAGGCACGACAGAAGCGGCCAGTACATCCGAAGGCTCTGGTTCATCCGGGAAATCTGGAGACGGAAAAATTGTAATCGGTTTCTCGCAGACGGTCATGAATCACCCGTTCCGGATTGCCAACGTAGATACGGCCAAGAAGGCAGCCGCCGATCTCGGGGTTGAGATCATTGTGACAGATGGACAAGGGGACGCAAACAAGGAAATCGCCAACATCGAGAGCCTGATCGCCCGCAATGTCGATGCCCTTATCGTGAGCAGCCTGTCGGGCAACGCGATCTACCCCGCATACAAGGAAGCGGAAAGAGCGGGCATCCCGCTGATTATCGCGGCCTCCGGCGTACCGGACGATGACAGCATTCCCTATACGACATTCGTTGCTTCGGATGAGGTAACGATGGGCCAGCAGGCGGCGAAGTACATTGCTGACAAGATGGGCCAAAAGGGCAATCTGGTCATCCTCAACGGTGTCGTCGAGTCGACCAACTCCCAGCTTCGTACGCAGGGATTCATGCCGGAGATTCAAAAGTATCCGGATATCAAGATCGTGGCGGAGCAATCCGGAGAATGGCTGCGGCTGCCGGCGATGCAGGTGATGACGAATATTTTGCAGGCCAACAGCAAGATTGACTTCGTGTTCGCCCAGAATGACGAGATGGCGCTCGGCGCAATTGAAGCCATTAAGAAAGCAAACCGGATGAGCGAGATCAAGGTGGTCAGCATGGACTCCCAGAAGGAAGCGCTGGAGAAGATCAAGAACACGGATGAGCTGATGATGACCGTGAAAAATGAATGGAGCTTCGAGACGGCTGTGAAGCTGGCAATCGATGCGGCGAACGGCAAAGAGATTCAGAAGAGAGTGATTCTGGACTCTCCTGTAATCGACAAGTCGAATGTCGATAACTTCTACGATCCGAATTCAACGTTCTAAAAGAAACATATCAGACAACACCAATCCAATTATAAATTCAGGAGGAATTCATCATGGGTTTTGAAGACGTATTGCAGGAAATTCCGGTAACCGAGTACAAGGAACGTTTGCAGAAGGCAAGAGTGAAAATGGAAGCTGAAGGTCTGGACGGGCTGCTGGTTTATTCAGACTCGTACCGTATGAGCAATGTCCGCTGGTTAGCCAACTATCGCGCATTTGACGGGGTATTCCCGTATCCGGCTATGGTGTTTATCCCGCTTGACGGCGAACCTACGCTGTTCGCGGAAGGCAGTCTGGTATCCTATGCCGCCGACGAGACATGGTTCTCCGATGTAAGAGGCATCCGCCAGGAGCTCGGCAATGTGCTGAAGGATTTCCAGAAAGGCAGAAATTCCGCCAAGATCGGCCTCAGCGGTTCGAAATACTGCGCGCTTGAATTCTATGAGACGATCCGCGACAGCCTGAATCCAACCTCGGTGCTGCAGAAGACCAATATTATCGAGTACCTGAAGTCGATTAAGAGCGAAACGGAAATCCGTAATATGAAAGTAGCCGGCCGACTGGCGGACATGGGGATTGAAAAAATCCACGAGCTGCTCGCCACCGAACGCCTGACCGAGAGAGAAGTGACGCGTCAAGCGATGGCGCACATGTTCGCGAGCGGTGCGGACACCGTCTCGTTCGACATGATGGTCCAATCAGGACCGAACTCCGGGGACTTCTTCCTGGCCCGCCCGCGTGACCGCGAAATTGTCAAAGGCGACACGATCCTCATCGATATCGGCTGCCGTTATAACGGATATTCGTCCGATATGGCGCGTGGTGTAGCTTACGGCAAGGTGGATGCGGAGAAACAGCGCCTGCTCGATACCTGCCTGGAAGCATGGAGAGCGGGAATGTCCGCTCTGAGACCGGGCATGACCGGCGCGGAGGCCGATGTGGCCGCCAACGAAGTGCTGAAGCGCGAAGGCTATCCGCATATGGCCGGTGAAGGCCGCGGTTGCGCCCACTCCACAGGCATGGATCCGGAGGAGGAAATTCCGGTAGTAGGCCCGGACAGCCAGGATATTCTGGTCGAGAACCAGACGATCGCTTTTGAAATTACTCTGCTCATTCCCGGATATGCCGGTACCCGTGTAGAAGATACGGTTGTAATCCGCAAAGACGGACCGGAATCGCTAACCAATCATCCATATGTCTGCAACTGGTACCAGGATTAAAATTTGAATTAGCAATGATGGCTTTGCTTCAGTAAGCAAAGCCATCATTGTCCCATTAAAAAAAGGGGAATCAGGCAGATGGAAACCATTCAGAAAGCCCGTACGCTCTTGAAACAGGAAGAGACGCTGCTGCTGCTGTTTATCGTAATCGTCACATTAATCTCTCCGATCTTCTCACCGGAGTTTTTCACTTCCTATAACTTCTCAAATCTGCTACGGCAGATCTCCTATCCGGCCATCGTGTCGATCGGGATGCTGCTGACAGTACTGATCGGCGGCATTGACCTGTCGGTGGGTTCCGTGATGCAGGCGGTCAGTTTAACGGCTATTATGCTCGTTCAGCTGCAGGCGCCAACCGGCGTAATTGTGATTGTTGTCCTGGCACTGGGTTTGTTCCTCGGTCTCATGAATGGCATGCTGATTACCTTCGGGAAGCTGCAGCCATTCATCGTAACGCTAGGAACCAAGGTAATTATCGACGGAACCACGCTGTTTATGACGAAAGGCAAAGGCATCAGCGGAGAAGCGAGCGACAGCTTCCTTTCCATTGGCGGTGGGTACATGGGGGCTATTCCTAATCCTGTCATTATCATGCTGGTGTTGTACATTATCGGGTTCATTCTGCTGAACAAAACGATCTTTGGGCGGCAGATATACAGTGTAGGGTCCAACCGGGTGGCGGCTTATAACTCGGGCATCAACGTTAAAAAAGTACAGCTGAGCGTTTATGCGCTGTCCGGATTGTTCGCTGCGATAGCGGGCCTGCTGATTGCCTCCAGAACCGGCGCTTATCAGCCGATGTCCGGCAACAGCGGAGCAACAGGCATGGAGCTGAGCGCTATCGCCGCCGTCGTAGTGGGCGGAGCCAGCTTATCCGGCGGAAAAGGCACAATCTGGGGTGCATTTTTAGGTGCTCTGCTCGCCGGGCTGCTGTTTAATCTGCTCGTATTCCTGAACATGAATCCTTATATTCAGCAGTTCATTCTGGGCATCATCATTCTGGCTGCCGTCATCTTTTCCGCTTCCAAGAACCGCAAGTAATTACAAATCCATGTATATGACAAAGAGGGAACGATATGGATAATGTCATCCTTAAATTAGACGGAATCTCCAAGCAGTTCGGCAATCATTATGCGCTGAAAGATATTAACGTGAACATTAGCGAAGGGGAATTCCACGCGATTGTCGGCGAGAACGGGGCCGGCAAATCCACCCTGATCAAAATATTGTCCGGCGTTCATTTGCCTTCGGAAGGCAACGTTCATTTTAAAGGCCAGTCCGTCAAGTTCCTGTCGCCTTATATGGCGCAGAAGAGCGGGGTTAGCACGTTGTTTCAGGAAATTCAGGAGATTCCCGCGCTGTCGGTGGCGGAGAATATTTATCTTGGGAGAGAACCGCAAAAGGGTTCCCTGTTGCAGTGGAAGACGCTGTATAAGGAAGCGGGAGAGCTGCTGAACAATCTCGACATCAAGATTGACCCATATAAGAAAATGGAAGAGCTGAGCATCTCGGAACGGAAGATGGTCGAGATCGCCAGAGCCGTCTCGTTCAACGCGGAGCTGCTGATTATGGATGAACCTTCCGCGAACCTGAATGAAGACGAGCTGGCTGTGCTGTTCAAGACGATTGCCGAGCTCAGAAAAAGAAAGGTAACGATCATCTATATTTCGCACCGGCTGCGGGAAATCTTCGCTATGGCTGACCGGGTTACCGTTCTGAGGGACGGACAGCATGTAAAAACGATGGATATCAAGGATACGGATGAAGCGCGGCTCGTCCAGCTGATGATCGGGCGGGAGCTGAATGAATATTATCCTGTGAACACGGAACAGATCGGTGCCAAAGTGCTGGAGATTTCTGATTTGAATGTGCCGGAGCTGCTGCATAATGTGAGCTTAAGCCTGAACAAACGCGAAATTCTCGGCATTGCCGGATTAGCGGGCTCGGGCGGTAATATTTTGACTAAAGTGCTGTTCGGGCTGGTCAAAGGCTATTCGGGCAAGATGGTGCTGGACGGCAAGCCATTCGTTCCGAGAAATCCGCGGCAGTGCATTGCGGACGGGATTGCATTTGTGCCGGAGGACCGTAAGACGCAGGGGTTATTTCTGAATTTAAGTGTGCGGACCAATATGTCCATTACTTCGCTGCGCAAGTTCAGAACATTCGGTCTGATCAGTGAGCCGAAGGAAAGCAGGCAGGCCAATGAATTGGTGCAGCAGCTGTCGGTGAGACCGAAGAACATTAAGGCGCCGATCCGCTCTCTCAGCGGAGGCAACCAGCAGAAGGCGCTTATCGGACGCTGGCTCCTGGACAAGTATAAAATTCTTATTCTCGAAGAGCCTACCCGGGGTGTGGATGTCGGGGCCAAGATGGAAATTTACCAGGAAATCAACAAACTGCTGAGCCAGGGCCTGTCCCTGATCATGGTCTCCTCCGAGCTTCCCGAGCTTCTGGGAATGTGTGACCGGATTCTTGTCTTCTCCGGCGGAACGATTACCGGCGAGCTACAGCGGGACGAAGCATCCGAAGAGAAGATTATGGAATACGCACTGCAGGAGGTGAAATGAAATGAATATGGCGAAATGGAGAAGTTATCTTCCGCTGGCAACCCTCATCCTGTTAATGATCGTAGGCTCACTCCTGTCCGATAAGTTCCTGACGTACGCCAATCTGATGAATTTGCTGCAATACAGTGCGGAAAGTGCGCTCATTGCCGTTGGTATGACACTTGTAATTCTTACGGGAGGGATCGATCTTTCGGTCGGATCCGTTGTGGCTTTAACGGCGGTCGTCAGCGCCAATACGCAGCATTTGGGCGTGTGGGGCATTCTGGCGGTGGTGATCCTGATCGGCGCTCTTGTCGGTGCGCTCAACGGAGTCGTGCTGACGAAATTCCGGGTCGAGCCGTTTATGGCGACGCTGGCTACGATGGCGATCTTCCGGGCCGTTGCTCTCTGGTACACGAACGGCGGGCCAATTATCGGAACGGTGACACCTGCGTTTTCGAATATAGCGAACGGAAGTTTACTGGGCATTCCGCTTCCCGCCGTCTATGTCGTAGTGGTGTTCATCCTCGGATATTTCGTGCTGAACCGTACGCCGTTTGGCAGACATGTGCTGGCTGTCGGCGGCGGGGAAGAGACATCCCGGCTGTTCGGGATCAAGGTTGAGCGCGTCAAGGTGATCGTGTATATCATCAGCGGCGTTCTTGCCGCCCTGGCCGGGCTGCTGATTACTTCCCGGATCGGCATGGGTGAACCGCGCTCGGGTTTTCAATTTGAGCTGGTGGCCATCGCCGTCGTGATTGTCGGGGGAACCAGCCTTACCGGGGGCCGCGGCACGATCGGCGGAAGTTTTATCGGACTGCTCATTTTCGCTGTTGTCATGAACATCATGAATCTGCTGAACATCTCATCCTTTGTCCAACCGATCGTGCGGGGACTGATCATTATCCTGGCCGCCCTGGCGATTTCCCGGATGGTAAAATCGAAATCCGCAGCTGCGGAAGCTTCGTGAGCAAAAGGCGCATAGCGAATATGCAAAAGAGTAAAGGCCGGATGGTCCGCATTATGGGGCGTCCGGCTGTTTTCACTATGTGGAGAATAAAGGCGATCCCTGTGGGATACGCGGCAGACAGGTTAATTTTGTTTATTAACATGTAAAAGGATTCTTGGTAATATAGGTACAACCTATGTTTGAAGGAGCTGCTGGATATTGAAGCGCGCACTGCTGACCTACCTGTCTTCCAGCGTAAAGCGCAAGATGATTCTGATGGTGGTAGTCATGCTGATTCTTGTAATCGCTATCATCGAGATTGTCACTTACGCCGTTTCCATTAATTTTCATCTGAACGACGCCAAGGCAAATGATACCCAGAAGGTGCAATTTATCAGCGAGAATATGGACGATGCCATTTCGTATATGGGCAAGCTGATGGACAGCATTACCGAGGATTCAGAAATCCAGTCTATGCTGCTGCAGACGAACCAGCTTACCTATGAGAAGTTAAGCGCGCTGGAACAGCTGGTCGTTTCCAAAATCCTGTACTCCACTGATAAGCTGGAAACCGTCTATCTCTTCAATACGCAGCAGTTCCTGGTCAAGCTGAACTATAATACTTCCGGGAGTGTGAATAATAAGGACGATGTGCAGTCCGAGCTGAAGAAACAGCGTTATGACACGGTGGGAAGAATCACCTGGAGGGTTAACAAAGGGGTTATTTATATCGAAAGAGCCATCCGGGAACTGGATTCGCTCAAGATGCTCGGTTATATAACTATTTCGCTCAAGGACGATTATTTAAAGCAACGCCTGCAGTCCGAGCCTTACCGCTACAGCTATGTGTTTGATGAGCAGGATCGTATCGTTGTCAGCAGCAGCGAGGTTCTGGGTATCCACGTGGATGATCTGCTCCGCCGCGCGAAATTGCAATCCGCCGAGGGGCCTTCTGTATTGAATATGGAGCCGTACGGAAAAATGCTGTTCACAACCTTCATATCCGCCCAGGAAGGGTGGAGAGTAGTCTCGCTTGTGCCGCTTAAGGAAATCTCCAAAGGCACGGAACTGATCGGACGCTGGATCACCGCGATCGGAGTGATCGGCGTGCTGTTGGGCATCCTCTTGACCTGGTTCACGACCAGCCGCATAATCGCTCCGCTCCACGCGCTTAAGCAGGTTATGGATCAGGTGGAGACAGACCGTTTCGATCAGCAGGTCAGAATCAACCGGAGGGATGAGTTCGGGCGGCTCGGGCGCAGCTTCAACCAGATGATGGGCAAGATCAATTATTTGATCTCCGAGGTGTACCAGAAGGAGCTGGCCCAGCGTGAATCAGAATACCGGGCACTTAAGGCCCAGATTAATCCCCATTTTCTGTACAATACGCTGGATACGATCCGCTGGCTGTCCATGTACGGTGAGAATGACAAGATCGAGAATGTGACCATCTCCCTGGCGCAGCTGTTGAAGGCCAATCTGGCCGATCACCGGGAAATGGTGCCGGTCCGCTCGGAGCTGGAATATATCAATGCTTATTTAGCTATTCAGAAGACCCGTTTTGAGAGCCGGATCACGGTTTCAATCCACATGGACGACGACATTGCGGAGCTATGGATTCCCAGGTTTATTTTGCAGCCGATTGTGGAAAATTCGTTCGTGCACGGGCTGGAGAATAAAGTCGGTCCGGGCAACCTGAGCATAATCGGGATCATGGATGGAAGGAGAGTAAGATTCCGGGTGATTGACGACGGTGTCGGAATCGAGGAACAGAAACGGGCCCGGCTGCTGGAATTCACGGGCGAGGTGGACTTCGGCAGCGCCAAAGGGACAGGCAACGGAATGAGAAACGTACACAAACGGATTCAAATGCTGTTCGGCGAAGGCTACGGTCTGACGATCAACGGCATGCCAGGCAGCGGTACCATTGTCGATATTATAGTGCCTGTAATGGAGAATGTAACTGCGTCTCCCAATACTGCGGATAAAGGTGGGAAGCATATTGTATAAAATCGTGATTGTGGATGATGAAGACATCGTAAGCCGGGGACTGAGCGAGAAGGTAGACTGGAGCAAGCTGAACTGCACAGTATGCGGGACGGCCGCCAACGGACTGGAAGGCATAGAAGTCATTGAACGTTTCAAGCCGGATATCGTCATTACCGACATCAAGATGCCCGGGATGAACGGGCTGGAGCTGGCCGAGCATATCAAGCGTCATTATCCGGGGATGATCACGATTCTCCTGAGCGGATACAGTGAATTCGACTATGCCCGTACCGCAGTAAGACATCAAGTATTCGATTATCTGCTCAAACCGATCAAGATTCCGGACCTGAATGCCTGCATTCTTAAGGCGGTGGACAGGATCAACGGCAAGAGAGCTTCTCTGCTGCAGGCGGCCAGTGACTCCAAGCGGGAGAACGCGGACATCGTGGAGGCGGGCATCCTCATGAATGTGATTGTGAACGGCAATAAGGATATTGCCGCTATGCGTACAAAGCTGAAGGATTACGGTATCCAGCTCGGCTGCGGTGTGGTCGTGGTGTTTGAGATGTATAATCCCTCGGATCTTTCTTATGAAGACTATGCCTCCCTGTACCAGTATGCCGTCAACAATATAGTGAATGAAACGTACCACCGTTTCCAAATGGCGACCTCCATCGTGGATATGGAAGGGAAGAGTGTTGTCGTCGTCAAGTCTGATCCCGCCTTGCAGCAGGTGATTATCCGCAAAAGAGTGGTGGAAGCGACAACCGAATGTCTGGAGAACATCGAAATGTATTTAAAAAAGCAAATCAGCGTCGGCATCGGCACGGGCTTCCAGGAGATCAGCGAGCTGTACAGCTCCTTCCAGCATGCGCTTAAGCTGCTCGAGACTCAATTGTTCTGGGGAAGTCTGATGCCAAAGCTGCAGGATGTACTTCAGTGCAGCTCTGGCAAGCCGGCCCTGGGCCGTATGGATGCGGAATGGTTTGAGGCAATTTGTGACGGCGACGAACCGAAAGCGAAACGGTATTTGGACAAATTCACGGCCGACATTAGAGCCGGCAGGAATAAAAGTATCGCCCTGAACTGTTGTCTTGACTTCCTGCTCGGCCTGTCCAAGCATGTACCGGAGTGGAGGATAAAGGACCAAATCACCGAAGCCATTGCGGGAATCACCGGACTGCGGACCTTCGGGGAATATACGGACCTGTTAAGCCGGATTACAGCCCTGGCCTGCGAGGAGGCCTTATGGAGGAAGGAAGAATCGATGGGAAGAAGCCTGGCGGAGCGGATCGCCCGGTATCTGGATGATCATTATGCCGAAGCCGAGCTGAATCTTCAATTGGTTGCAGACTTGTTCCATGTGAGCGCCAGCCATCTCAGCAGAATTTTTAAAAAAGAGCTGGGGACTAACTTTAACGAGTACCTGTCGCTCAAACGGGTGGAAAAGGCCAAGCAATTACTCACCGGCAGCCGGCGTTTGACCGTACTGGAAGTTGCCCGCCGGGTCGGGTTCGCGGACGGCAAATACTTCGGGCAGGTGTACAAAAAATATTATGGAATAACACCTTCGGAATATAAAGAAACCTTGTTCGGCCCCCGCTGCAATGCGTTATAACGCCAGGAGGGCGCACAGCAAAAATCTCTATCCCCGGCCGGTTTGGCAAAACAAGCGGGGATAGAGATTTTTTATTTGATGCCCTTCTTTTCGATTTCCGCCTTGGCTTCATCCAGCGCCTGCCTGGCCGTCTTCCTGCCGGTGAGCGCCGAGGTGATGGCATCCTGCAGCACACCCGACCACTCCACATAAGATGACATGCTCGGCCTGTTGATCGCATATTCAAATTGTTCGGTCATCAGGTTCCGGTTCAGGTATTTTTCCTCATTCTCGAATTGGTCGATCTGCTCGTTCCAGACTGAAAGGCCTCCAATTTGGTCCTTGGCAGACACTTCATTTCTCATGCTGATCGTCAAATCAATAAATTTCCAGGCCCAGTCTTTATGACGTGAAGTTCGGGTAATGCCGAGTGCGCCGCCCCCGGTAACGGTGGAGCTTCTTTGATATCCCTGGAAACCGGGCACGAGCGCCATTTTAAAGCCGGGTTTGCGGCTGAGGATCGGATCGGCATAAGCCCAGCTGATCAAAAAAGGCGTCTTGCCCTCCGCGAAGGTCTCAATAGACGACATATCGCCTGCAGTCAGGGAAGCGGGATCGGATAAACCGCTGCTCCGCAGGGTGTTCACCATGAATTCCAGCGCTTGCACGCCGCCGCCCTCATTGAATACCCAGCGGCCGTTGGCATCCTTCGCCTGCACGCCAAGGGCGTTGGCCAGCAGCGTATAATCGGTGATCAGGCCTTCGCCCGGCTTCCAGCTCCAGATCAGGCCGTACTTGGCAAGTCCCTTATCCTGAATGTACTTTGCCATGTCCTTCAGTTCCTCCCAGGTGGCTGGAGGAGCATAAATGCCGGCGCTTCTCAGCATCGATTCATTATAGTAGAGGAACTTCTCTTCCATGATGACCGGGAAGGCATATAAATCAGGAAGCGCATATAAATCATTGCTGATGACCCGCTGGTTATAAGCAATGGGTACCAATTTATCAATTACACTTCCTGTGACATAGTTCCGCAGAGGCTCAAGCAAGCCGGTTCTGGCAAATCCGGTGGTCCAGACCGTATCGACCAGGATAATATCCAAATCTGAGCCTCCCCGCAGGATGCTGTCTTCTATCTGGTCATGCAGCGAGTTGATATCGGTGGAGCGGATATCGACTTTAATCCCATATTGCTCTTCATACCGCGCGGCAATTTTCCTGATATAAGGCAGATAGGAGTTTTCGATCAGAATGCTGATCTGGTCAGGACGGCCGGAGACCGGAGATGTTGATTGGGCTGCTTCATTTCCGGATCCGCGTTCATTCGAACGGGTGTTGAAGATGAAGATGAAGATGGCTGCCAGGGTCAGGAGAGACAGTAATAACAGATAATAAAAAGGCTTGGATCTGAGCATAGACTTGTCCACACACCCCCAAAGCAAAGTCGGGTTATCTTTCTCTAATAGTATAGTGGGATTATTTGATTAAATCGACTGAAATGTTTTTTTCGAAACAATCGACTATTCAGTAATGGTTCTTTGAAGACAAGTCTCACCTATGTTTAGGTGTATTCAATGTCGGGAACTCTTTGGCCCACACATTGTGACAGGTGTTATTACAGGAATCAACGGTTTGTGCCAAGAATAGATACAAAATGTGCCAAAAGAACGTTACAAAACTGCTCGAATTAACCCTATTTAGTGACAAGATGAATTACAACTCACATCCATTTTCAAAAAAACTGTACAGGAATAAAAATTAGCGTCCACAAGAAGACCAAAGACTGGAGAAGATCGATCTGTACTCGATCATCCCCAGTCTTTTTGTCGTTGCGACAATGCTCGTTTCATCGCTGTTTTCCTGAGTGAAACGAGATTAGAGAGAATAAAAATGATTTCTGAGGAATAATATGGTAATTACCACGGGAATGAAGGTTTTTAGGAATGTATTTATTTCACAAAATGCAGAGCACAGAGTATGATTCTATCCATTAAAAACCAAAGTCTAGTTAATGATAGATAATTTGACAACAGTCGGAATTATATTCCATAATAAGTAACGGGAGGCATAAGAAAGGTATAAGGTAATAAAATTTATTACTTATGTTGATTTATATTCACTCATGAATTTACAAGGGAGGGTGCATACATGATTCAAATTGATCATTTAACCAAAAAATTCCCAAATCAAAAAGGTTTGTTTGATGTTAGCATCCAAGTGGATATGGGGCAGATCTTTGGTTATCTTGGACCGAATGGAGCTGGTAAATCTACCACGATCCGTCACTTAATGGGATATATGCAGCCTGACACCGGTAAAGCGACTATCAACGGATATGATTGCTGGGAAGAATCAGACAAGATACATAGCATATTAGGTTATGTCCCAGGTGAAATCGCCTTTGTTGAAGGCATGACTGCCGTGGACTTTTTGGATGCTATGGCAGGTATGAGGAATCTAAAGTCAAACACGCGGCGTAAGGAATTAATTGAAACCTTTGATTTAGATATGAGAGTGCCCATCCGGAAAATGTCCAAAGGCATGAAACAAAAGTTGGCAATTATTAACGCTTTTATGCACGATCCTGAGGTTATTATTCTAGATGAACCCAGCTCAGGTCTGGACCCTCTGATGCAAAAGACATTTGTAGATCTGTTGCATAAGGAGAAAAGTAAAGGGAAAACCATTCTCATTTCCTCCCATATTTTCAGTGAACTAGAGGATACTGCGGATACTATAGCTATCATCCGTAAAGGCCGGATAATAACCGTTCAGGAACTGTCCCTATTAAAAGGTGAGATGGCTGCTAATAGATATGAGGTGGAGTTCTACCGTCAGGAAGATCTTCAGACGATTGTTCATTCCGGACTTGTCGTACAAAGCCACTCCGGGAATAAGGCGGTTATTTCTGTCGATAGGGAGATTAGCGAAATTTTGGAGCAGATTAGTCAATATCCGATCAAGGCGTTGGATATACCACGGCAGCGCCTGGAAGACGTATTCATGAAATATTATTATGACGAGGAGGCTTAAGTTATGAACTTCTCCTTATATAAAGCGATGATGAAAGGACACGGGAAGTTCCTCTTTACTTGTGCTTTCACGGGCTTTCTCTGTTTGTATTTACTCGTTATGACATTCCCGTTACTGTCCGATTCACAGCAATTTAATGATGTTATCAAAAGCTTGCCCAAGAGTGTAATGGATGCATTCGGAATCCAAGGGAATTTGACCAATGCAGTGGAATATATGGCTATGAATTTTTACAATTCTATCTACCTGTATTTACTGATGGCGTACACGATTCTGACAGCTTGCCAGTTAGTCAGTAGATTTGTAGATCGAGGATCAATGGCTTATCTATTATCGACCCCAGTGACGAGAAGAAAGGTGATTAATACTCAAGCAGCAGTTCTTGTAACCGGGCTTGTTGTAATGTGTCTATTCACCTATCTTGGAGGGTATTTCGGAGTACTTTCATTTGTTAATAACAGTGCATTTGATTTGGGTGTTTTTACGGAATTAAATCTAATAGTCATGCTGATATTTCTTCTAATTGGATCTTATTCTTTCTTGTTCTCCTGTATATTCGATGAAGAGAAGACAGCCCTCGGAGCAGGTTTTGGGGTTACTTTATTATTCTATGGACTTGATATGGTCAGCAAATTGTCTGAGAAGCTGTCATGGCTCAAATATTGTACGATATTCACTTTGTATCAGCCTGAGAAAATTATCCAGGGTACGTATGATACGGTGAGCATAAGCCTTGTGTTAGTTGTTGTATCCATTCTTATATTTGCAGCAGCATCCTTTATATTTCAAAAAAGGGATCTTTCTTTGTGAATGAATCGACTAATTTGTCAGCGGGGAGAGAGAACATGTGAAATTATTTTGTATACCGTATGCAGGAGGTTCTGCAACTTACTATTTGAAGTGGAGGAGGCATTTGGACCAAGATATCAAACTGATTCCCTTGGAGCTCTCTGGCCGAGGAGAACGGTTCGGAGAACCTCTATACCAAG
Organism: Paenibacillus sp. P32E; assembly: GCF_001909085.1. NCBI lineage: Bacteria > Bacillati > Bacillota > Bacilli > Caryophanales > Paenibacillaceae > Paenibacillus > Paenibacillus sp. P32E. The sequence goes on from NZ_LVYY01000003.1 coordinate 108,070, forward strand.
ACTTTCAGGAGGCGGTAGAGGATCTTTACAGCCGCTTATTGAGGGAACTGGACACGCGGGAACCTTACGCTATCTTCGGCCATAGTATGGGGGCTTTACTTGCTTTTGAATTGTATCAGAAACTGCAGTTTAACAAGAAGTTTCTTCCCAGACATATGTTTTTTTCAGGTAAAGAAGCACCCCATATTAACTTGTTTTTGTCCCGCAGGGAAGAAATTCATCTGCTGCCGGATGATCGGTTTTTAGAAAAACTAAAAGAATACAATGGGGTTACAGAGGATTTTCTGGATAGCCGGGAGCTGATTGAAATGTTCCTGCCAGTGATTCGGGCTGATTTCCGTATGGTCGAGACCTACAGCTTCATTCCTGTCCGTAACAAAATGAATTGCCCCATAACTGTTTTACAAGGCAGACGGGATTATATGACAGATGAGGAAGTTCAAGCGTGGGAGATGCACACAACGGGTACCTGTGTTGTAGTTCCTTTTGAGGGCGCACATTTTTTTATTAATGAGCATTTATCTCAGGTAATCCATATTATTCATTCCAGTGTAAAGGGTTGAGCATGACTAATATTATAACCGAGGTGGACAATGAATTCTTCCATTAATAAAGAGATACAAGAGGTTGTAATAGAGCTGGAGAAAACCATTCAGAGTATTCCGTTCATTGAGAAGTCCGGAATCATAGTAACTGAAACGGAATATTCGATTCCCCCCGTGCATCTGAACGATCTTTTCCCCGATGGCAGTATTGAAGCGGTACGTAATCCTTATATTCAAGATACCATCCTCCCAAAATCTGCGGTTATTGAGCAAGAAGCCATTGATCGGCAAAAACCAGCAATTAGTTATGGAGCTCCTCTAAACATTGAGCCACACTACCCTGCAACCTTGCAGCAACTGTTAAAGAATGCGGCTGACAAGCATGGAAGTCAGGGTATTCACTTTATTTATATGGATGGAACGGAGAGCTTCTGTAGTTATACTGAACTTTTGCACGAAGCACAGTGCCTACTGTATGGATTGAAGAAGCTAGGCCTGCAGCCTGGAGACTCTGTTATCTTCCAGTTTAAAGACAACAAAAAGATTATTATTTCCTTCTGGGCTTGTGTATTGGGCGGATTTTTGCCGACTCCAATAGCCATAGCGCCTATCTATTCCGAGATGAACGCCTTATTGACCAAAATTTATAATTCGTGGAGTTTGCTGGATCATCCTGTGATTTTATCTGAGCTTGAGCTTGAACCAAAGCTGGCAGAACTCGAAGTTCTCTGGAATGAAAATGAAGTGCGAATAGCCTGTTACGAAAAAATAAAAGCAGACTTTCCCGACACGAATGGGTATGAAGCTGCAGAGGACAGCTTTGTTCTCAACCTGCTTACTTCTGGAAGCACCGGTAAACCCAAATGCGTACAGCATCGTAACAGCTCGATTATTTGGAGATCAATGGCTACTTCCGTTCACAATCAGTTTGATCATCGCGATATTTCGCTAAACTGGATGCCCTTGGATCATGTGGGCGGTATTGTGATGTTTCATGTAAGGGATGTTTGTTTGGGCTGTACCCAAGTGATAGGCCATATTGACAGCATTGTGAATAATCCCTTACTGTGGCTGGACTGGATCGATTATTATAAAGCAACTTTGACCTGGGCGCCGAACTTTGCTTTTTCCATGTTAAACGATGCAGTAGCAGCAGCCGGTGAACGAAGCTGGAACTTGTCCTCCATGCGGTATGTCCTGAACGGAGGAGAAGCAGTTGTAGGTAAAGTGGCACACCGTTTTCTCAATCTGCTGAAGCCGTTTCACCTTCCAGCCAATGCGCTAATTCCAGCTTACGGTATGTCAGAAACCTCATCAGGTATAGTTGAATCCCATCTTCTAATGCGAGACACGCCCTCGGGGATCCATTATATAGACAAAAATTCACTAAGTGGTACAATCAGACACGTTTCCGCTGATGATCCGAATCACGTAGTTTTCACAGAATCGGGTACGCCGATACCCGGTGTGGCATTACGGATTGTTGACAGCGCCAATGCCCTTCTGAATGAGGGTAATATCGGTCGTCTGCAAGTCAAAAGCCCTTCAGTTATGAATGGTTATTACAAGAATGAGGAAGCTAATCAGGAATCCTTTATTGATGGGTGGTTTGAAACCGGGGATTTGGGATTTTTGATCGACGGGAGACTTACGGTTACCGGTAGGGCAAAGGACGTTATCATCATTAACGGAAACAATCATTATAACTACGATATTGAAGCAGCTATAGAGGAAATTGACGGAATTGAAGTTACCTATGTAGCCGCGTGTGCCATTCCGGATGAACAGAATGTAGATCAGCTTGCAGTATTTTTTGTTCTGGACGAGGATTCCGGTTCCCGCCTGCCGCAAATGATAGACCAAATTAAATATGACGTCAGCAGAAAATTTGGCCTGTATCCTGCCATAATCATACCCCTCTCCCAAGATGAGTTCCCTAAAACCAACAGCGGCAAAATTCAACGCAATGAGCTGATTCAAAAGTATAAAAACGGAGCCTTCGTCCCGATCAAAAAACAAATCGACATATTGCTCAGCAATGAATATACGCTTCCAGACTGGAGCTATAAACAGAAGTGGATAAGCTGCGAACTTGATGAAACGGAGCCTAGCAAGATTAAAGCCGAGAATACAGTAGTTTTTGCCAACTCGGTAGAAGATACACCTTCTGAACTTCAGGAAGGGATACTGGTATTGAAGGGTGAGCATTTCCGGAAAGCGGATTCCAGACAGTATTATATCAACCCTTCTAATCCGGATGATTACCAGAATCTTATGGAATGCTTAGCGGAAGAAGCCTTTTGGATGGAGTACGTAGTTCATCTTTGGAACATAGGATCTGTGAAAAAGATTGGCTCGGTTCAGGATCTTAAGGAAGCCCAACTGGACGCAAGTATTAGTCTGCTGTATTTAACCAAAGCACTGAAGAGATATGAAGATCGGGATATTTATCTCTTTATGGTGACCTCTCAGGCTATAGGGGCATTAGAAAATGAGGTTGTTCATTATGAACAGGCAACCATCCCTGGCTTCATTAAAACCGTTTCCCATGAATTACCCCATGTTTATTCTAAGCTGATAGATATACCAGACAATGAGAATATTGAATTAATGGAAATTCTGAGCAGGGAATCTATTGCACAGGATCAATACCGGGTTGTTGCCTACAGAAATCACTGTCGGCTGGTTCCTGTTATCGAGAAGATGGACATGCTGGCTACAGCGAGCCGCCGACTTCCTTTGAAGAAGCAAGGATTATACATAGTGACCGGTGGATTAGGCGGAATCGGTATACTTGTATGCGAGCAGCTCATGGAGCAATATGCAGCTAACATTCTGGTTATCGGCAGGACGCCATTGACTGTCCCTCAAAAAAAAGAAGCTTTCGAGCGTCTAAAGAATAAAGAAGCCGCTGGCGGAACGATCCGGTATGAGACAGCTCTCCTGACAGATCAATTGCGATTATCCAACCTGATTGCCGAATTTGAAGCAGAGCAGCAGCAATCCCTAAGCGGTGTTATTCATCTTGCAGGTATTATTCAGGAGTACCTTATGGAAGATCAGACTCAAGAGCAGCTGGATGAAATGTATGAAGCCAAGGTTTACGGCACTTGGGTGCTTCATCAGCTTGTTAAAGATAAGAAAGATATCCTGTTTATTTCGTCGTCCTCGGCAAGAACCTTACATTCCGGGATGACAGTAGGAGCGTATTGCTCCGCGAATCAATTCATGGAGATCTTCACGGTCTACCAGAATCAATCTGCTCTTATGCAGGCTTACTGCTTCTCCTGGAGTTTGTGGGATGAGCTGGGTATGGGAAGCGGTTTAATCATTAAGAATCAATTGGGCAGCAGAGGGTATAGCCCCATTACCAAACAAAACGGAATTTTGTCCTTGTGGGCGGGGTTGAGGTCTGTGGAACCTGTACAATTCATTGGTCTGAATGGCGCTAAGAAGGAAATCCAGGAATTAAGCCGTGCGGATGTCCCTCCCGTTCACCGGGTAACGATATTTATTCAGACAGCAGTTGAGCCTAATCAGCTTAAAAAGATTAACGATTTATTTAAAGAAATAGCTGCAGCTTCTACAGGGACGGAAGCCCCGCAGATTGAACTGAAGCAGATTGAACAGATGCCTCTTGATGAGGCTGGGGAAGTTGATCTGAGAATGCTGGCGGAGCTTTCAGCGCCTGCTAAGCCCTTGGAGAGCAGTCCCAGAAATGAATTGGACCAGGTCCTTATTATGTGCTGGAAAAAAATCCTCAACGATTCCCGTATCACCATTAATGACCATTTCTTTGAACTCGGCGGAAATTCATTACAAGCGACTCAATTGGTCTCAATTTTGCGCAGCGAAATTAAGGTTCAGGTGGAACTCGAAGATTTGTTTAACTTTCCAGAATTAAAGCGGCTGTCTGATGTTCTGAATGAAAGACTGTACAAAGAAGAAAGAGGCAGGATGGAACCAGTTGTTCCCAGAGTTAGAGGTTCAAAGGTTCAAATGTCGTCTGCACAGAAACGGCAATGGGTTTTGTATGAGCTGGAGCCGGATAATCCCTTCTACAATAACACTGTGGTAATACAAATAAAGGGCCATATCCACGCCGGATATATGGAGCAGGCCATTCAGGAAATTATCCGGCGGCACGAAATTTTGAGAACGACCTTTGACGTTATTGAGGATCAGGCTGTTCAGATTATTCAAGCTCAAGCACCCGTTAAGGCTGTAATCCGTGACCTGACTTCATTGACAGAGGAACTAAGGCAGGACACTGTAGATACACTTATTAGAGAAGAGTCTATGAAGCCGTTTGACCTGGTAAAAGGTCCGGTTTGCAGATTTCAGATTCTCAGAACAGCGGAGGATCACTGTACTCTTATTGTATCTATTCATCATATTGTCTCGGATGGATGGTCTGTTGGTGTGCTGCTTAAAGAATTCTCTCATTATTATTTCACTCTGCTGGATGGGCATGGTCTCCCTGCAGAGGTGCTAGAGATTCAATATGCTGATTTTGCCCTTTGGCAAGAAGAGTGGTTTAAGAGTGAAGAGCATAACAAGCAAATGGCATACTGGGAAAAGCAATTGACAGGCGAGCTTCCCGTGCTGGATTTGCCAACGGACAAGCCTCGTCCGGATATCCAAACCTATCGGGGCACAGTAGAAGTACTTCGGATCAGTAAGGGATTAACAGATAATTTAAAGAGGATGGCACAGGAAGAAGGAGCCACCCTATACATGGTTTTATTGGCGGGGTTTGCAGCACTGCTGAAGCGTTATTCCAACCAGGATGAACTCCTGCTAGGCTCTTTATTTGCTAACCGGAACCGGAGAGAGGTAGAACCGCTTATTGGCTTTTTCACCAATACGCTGCCTTTACGGCTAACATGCAAGGGGACATTCCGTGAATTTCTAAGACAAGTTAGGTCTACGGTGCTGGATGCGCAAAAGAATCAGGACATTCAGTTTGAGGAGATCATAGAGCGCTTAAATGTAGAACGAGACCCATCCAGGCATCCGCTGTTTCAAACGATGTTTGTCCTGCAAAATGCGCCTATGAAGCCTGTATCACATACAGATGGACAGATGGAAGCGGACATTTATTACAACGAGACCTCAAAATTTGATTTGTCCATGCAGGTTTTCGAGGATAAAGGCGAATTGAAGGTTGTTTTGGAATATAGTACCGATCTTTATGTTCAATCCACAATACAAAGGATGCTGAACCATTATAAAACACTTCTGGAGAAGGCGGTCATTACTCCTTCCCGTGCAGTGGATTCTTACGAAGTCATTACTCAGAAAGAGCGATTGCAAATTCTCGAAGAATGGCAAACACCTTTAGTAGCACAGGAAGCTGCCTACGGGGAAACACTGGTGTCTCTGTTTGAACAAGCAGTGGAGGAAACGCCAGATTCTTGTGCATTGGTTTATGAAGGCGAGGAGATGACCTACAGTGAATTGAACAAGCGGTCCAATAAACTTGCATTGTTTTTGCTGCAGCAAGGTTTGGACCAGGATGAAATCATCGGTATTTTGACGGAGCGATCCTTCATGATGATTATCGGAATTCTGGCGGTGCTCAAAGCGGGATGTGCTTATATGCCTATTGATCCCGCGTTTCCTGCGGAGCGCATCCGCTATATGATTGACGATAGCCGCGCGAGGAAGGTTTTGGTTCAGAATAGCCTGGCTGATAAGGTCTACGGAGTTGCAGAGGCAGTTAATCTTGACAATCCGGAGATTTATACAGGTGATGGAGAAAACTTACATGTGAACCTCAATTCCAGGCAATTAGCATACGTTATTTATACATCAGGCACCACGGGTAAACCCAAGGGAGTCATGATCGAGCATGCAAGTGTAGCAAATATTATTATGGATCTTCAGGAGAAATATCCTTTGGAGAAGGAGGATGCTTATTTATTCAAAACTCCTGTCACCTTCGATGTATCTGTGGCGGAATTGTTCGGGTGGTTTCATAAGGGTGGAAGCCTGGTCATTCTCAGACAGGGAGAGGAGAAAGAGCCTCTTTCTATACTAAGGGCTATCTATAATTACGGGATTACGCATATTAATTTTGTACCTTCGATGCTTAATGCCTTTATGAACTCTTTAGAGGCAGCGGAATACAGCCAATTAGACTCTCTTAAATATGTATTTGCTGCAGGCGAGGCGATTTCCAGGGAGACCGTACGGCATTTCTATAGTATTTCGGACACAGCACATCTGGAGAATATTTATGGGCCTACAGAATCTACGATTTATGCGACCCGATATTCTTTGGACAACAAACAAGAATCAGGCCTGATTCCGATCGGTTCTCCTATGCGCAATATTGGCATCTTGATTGTGAACTCCTATAATCAGCTACAGCCTGCAGGTGTCACTGGAGAGCTATGTATTGGCGGGGCAGGTTTGGCCAGAGGCTACATTAATAATGAAAAGTTAAGCAGGGAAAAGTTTACAGACCATCCACTTAAATCCGGAAGTAAGCTATATCGTACCGGGGATTTGGCAAGATGGACAGAAGATGGTCAGATTGAATATTTGGGTCGTATGGATCATCAAGTAAAAATCAGGGGAATCCGCATTGAGCTAAGCGAGATCGAAACAACGATTCTTCAGCATGAAGAGGTCAAAGAATGTGTAGTAAATGCAATAAGTGATTCTTACGGTAACAAACGTCTGGCAGCGTATCTGGTTCTTTCACGCGAGGTTAGCATTGATTGGCCGGATTACTTAAGAGATAGACTACCCGAATATATGATTCCCCACTACTTCATGACGCTGGATGTCCTGCCTATCAATGCTAGCGGCAAAACAGACCGAAAGGCTCTGCCCCAACCGGAAGTTGGTGTCGTGAAGGACGGTGAGAATTATCACGAGCCTGCTGATGAGACGGAACGGATTCTGGCAGATATTTGGGGAGAATTACTGGGAGTAACACGTGTCGGCAGAATAGATGATTTTTTCAAGCTGGGCGGCGATTCTATTGCAGTCATTCAGATGATCTCCCGATTACGAAAGCAGGGCTATCAACTTGAGCCTAAAGCTGTTTATCTTAACAAAACCATTGCTCAGCTAGGCCGGAAAATAACCAAGACAGTCCACAACAGGGTTGAATCACAAGTTGAAGTGACGGGAGAAATCAAGCTTACGCCTATTCAGCAATGGTTCTTTAATGAAAATTTCTCTAATCCTGAGCATTGGAACTTACCGGCTTTCTTTTCACTTGCGGTTCCTTATCCGGAGCAGGTAATCAAGCAGGCTCTGTTGGGGGTTATAAATCACCATGACGCATTAAGAATAAGCTATAACGGCGGAAGCGGGGATATGAGGCAATTCAACCAACCACGTATCCATGACATTACAATTCATACTGTGGACTGCACGGGAATGTCCTTGGAAGCCCAAAAAACAGCTTTTCTGGAGGAATCTAACCGGGCACAACGATCCTTGAAACTGGATACCAGCCTTTTGATCGCACCAGTGCTGTTCCAATGCTGTGACGGAACGCAGAAGCTGCTGCTGGCAGTCCATCATTTAATCGTCGATGGAGTATCCTGGAGAATTATTGCTGAGGACCTGAGGCTCTTGCTGGATGCGCTGATGAATAATGAACAAGCCGAGCTTATGGCTAAAACAACGTCATTTAAGGAATGGGCTGAAGCGCAGCATAGTTATGCCCAAGGCGCTGAAATACAGTCTGAGCTGCCTTATTGGAAGAAAACCGCTCAAAGTATAAGCCGTTTGGCGGAAGAGTTATTCAACGACCCCGGTATTGAAAGCGACGGAGTCACTATCCCTATAGTAATCAATAAGTTCTACACAGACAATCTGCTCAGAACTGCCAACCACCCTTACAATACGGATATTAATGACCTGCTGCTAACCGCTATTTTTAGAGCAGCTAGGACTTGTACCGGCAGCGATACCTTGTCCATAATGCTGGAGGGGCATGGCCGTGAGAATATTCTGAAGGATCTGGATGTAACCAGAACTGTAGGCTGGTTCACAAGTGCTTATCCTATTGTGCTGATGGGGCATAGCGAGGCAATAAGTGAGCAAATCAAAGGCGTCAAGGAGACCCTTCGGACTGTTCCGAATAAAGGTATCGGATTTGGAATTTTGAAGTATTTAACCAGGGATGCAGGGCTTAGTGCCGGCAAGTTGCCTTCTGTGCTGTTCAACTATCTCGGTCAGGTAGACGGCGGACGTTCCTCCTTAAATATGGAGCTGGCAAGCGCTGCTAATGGAAGCTTCCATAGTCCCACCGCCAGACGTTCTTATCTGCTGGAATTGAACAGCATGGTTATTCATGATGAACTAATTATTCATGTCTCAGTGACGAAGGCTATGATGCAGCATGGGCTGGCCGCCGCGCTAGTGTCGTCTATAGAGCATGAGATAATGGCTATTGCCGATCATTGTATGAATGTGGCTTACAGAGAGTTTACGGCATCGGATTTTCCTTTGATAAATATGTCCCTGGATGAGCTTTCCAAGCTTCCCGCATCAACCGAGGATGCCTATCCACTCTCTCCCATGCAGCAGGGCATGCTGTACCATGCGCTGTCGGATGATGTGTCATCGTCTTATAACGGCAGAATATATGCCCACTTAGTTGGCGAACTTGTACCTTCCGTAATGCAAAAGGCATGGGAGGAAATTGCGGACAGACATCCTATTTTACGGACAACCTATCTATGGGAAGGTCGGACTGAGCCTGTTCAGCTTGTACGTAAAAACCTGAGCCACCCGGTTGAATGTAAACTTGCCGATGGAGAAGAAGAACGGGAGCAACAAATCCGCACGTTCACGAGCCGGGCCTTTAATCTGGTGGATGAGGCGCCTGTACGGATAATGTTTTTGAGCAGTGAGTCTGACCAGAGCAGCAATCAGTTGATATGCAGCTTTCATCATATTGCCCTAGACGGTTGGAGTGTGTTTGCATTACTAAGTGAACTTCTCGGTATATACGATGCGCTCTATAACAACCGGAAAATCGGACTGTCCCATGTGACTCCGTACAAGGAGTACATTCAGTGGTATTTGACTCAGGACCACCATAAGGCAAAGAGATTCTGGAGAGAGTACCTGAAGGGAATAAAAGCGGCAACTCCGCTGCCAGGACTTGCACTAGACAATGATGAGAAATCCTCGCCGCAGATAAGAGATATGATCAAGTACACTTGTACCATTCATGCTGAAACGGTGGAACTCATTCAGAAATTCACCAGACAACAGCCATATACGCTGAATACTCTGCTGCAGGCAGCGTGGGGATTAATTTTGAGCCGGTACACTGGCAAGGATGACGTATTATACGGATGTACCGTTTCAGGGAGACCACATACACTGCCGGATGTGGAAAAGATGATTGGGCTGTTTATTAACTCTTTACCGCTAAGGGTTAATTTGACAGAGTGTACAACTGCGGCAGAGCTGCTTGCGAATCTTCAGATGGCCACCCTGGACATCAAGGAATATGAATACAGCTTATTGCCAGAAATTCAGGAGGTCAGTGCCATTCCGTTTGGAGAGGCGTTGTTCCACTCATTGCTGATATACCAGAACTACCCTGTAGATGCTGATATGACTAATTCAAACAGAGTGTTGAAGCTTAATCATGTGCAAGGCTCTGTTGATATTAATTATGACCTTATTGTGGAGATAGCACCTCGGGATAACACCATTCTGTTTGAAGTTTACTACAACCGGGCTTTGTGGGATCAGGATTTCATGGAACGGATGTTCTATAATTTTCAGAATGTCCTGATGTCCTTAGTAATGGACCGTGACCAGAGAATAGCTGCCGTTTCGATCCTGTCCACTGAGGAGAGCCAAAGGATCCTTCAGTATTTCGCCAAGACCGCTAAGGTGGATGTGCTATACGAGGACCAGGAAGAAATATATAAGGGTGTAAACGATCCGGAAATCAGCACGGAGGTGTATATACTTGACCATTGGCAGCAGCCTGTTCCAATAGGAGCTCCGGGGGAGATCTGCATAGCCAGCGATAACCTTTACCGGGATTGCGGAAGCTGGGCGGAATGGATGACAGAGCATGAGATAGAAAATTTTCTGGCGCCTGCGGGCAGTAAGCGTTTGTATAAGACTGGTGATATCGGGATGTGGCAAGGGAACGGCACGATAAAAATAGTAGAACTGGTATAGGGAGAGAGGTGTCTTTAATGAGTTATTCCAACAGTCGCGTTATAAATCTGGTAAGAATTAACGGCAAGCGGGTGGATCTCTCGCAGATCGAGAAGGAATGGGTCAAACACCCGTCTGTACAACAATGTGCTATTGTGGCTGTCAAAGGAAAGTCCTCCGATTTACGTCTGGTTGCTTTTGTAACAGGTCAAGACAGGCTGGATTGCCGGAAGCTGTGTTCTGATATTAACCGGCCAGAAGGTAGCGATAATGTTGTCTGCATTCAGATATCCTCATTTCCCCTTTTGCCAGAAGGTAAGATCGACAAAGAAGCCCTCTATTTATATGCTGAAAAAAATGCTGAATTACTGAATTGGGAGGCGGAAATTCGTTCACTCCCTCATATCGGCAAGGTAGCAGTCGTTGCGGAAGAAATACTGCATGAGATCGAACACGTCCATATCGATGATTTGATCAATACCGGATATACAAAGAAGGAGCAGTCTTTGCCGCAAGGAGAGGTGTTGGAGGAGCGGACTAATACAGAGGTGAGATCCGGACCGTTAGCAATTATACATGGCGGTACTCAAAGCCACTCGCGGAATGAGCCTGTCACCTTGGCGGATGTACTGGAAAGGGCTGCGCAGAACTACCCTGAGCATGGAATACACTATGTCAATGATGAGGGGCAGACTCACTTTCAATCCTACTCGGCTCTCCTTCAACAGGCGAAAGAGGTATTAGCGGGACTAGAGAAGCGTGGCTTAAAACCACAGGATAAAGTCATCTTCCAGCTGGAAGAGAAAAAGGATTTTGTTCTCGCGTTTTGGGCTTGTATATTAGGCGGATTTGTTCCTGTTCCCGTTACGGTGCCCCGTTCCTTTGCGCAATCCGGTACGGATTTAAATACGCTCAGCTATATTATAAATACATTAGAGCAGCCACATATCATAACAAATAATAACCGATATGAAGATATCAGGGACCTGGTTGCCAATTCCAGCCCAGCGTTAAAGCCGATCAAGCTAGAGGAACTGCAGGGGGATCCTGCTGCTGCTGTTCATCACCCCTCTTCAACGGATTTAGCAATCATTTTGTTCACATCCGGAAGCACAGGTGCACCCAAAGGAGTGCTGCAAACTCACGAAACTATTATTAGCCGGGAGCGGGGGACAACCCTTTTAAATCGGTTTAATGCAGAAGAGATTTCAGTAAACTGGATGCCCCTGGAACATGTCGGTGGTATTGTAATGTTTCATATTAAGGAAATGTACGTAGGCTGTACGCAGGTGCAAGTTCAGACTAACTATATTCTGGCAGAGCCCTTGCATTGGCTTGATATTATGGACCAGTATAAGGCCACGTTAACTTGGGCGCCTAATTTCGCCTATTCTCTAGTTGCCGAGAGACTGGAGCAAACCGTGGGCAGGACATGGGATCTTTCCGCCATGAGATTTATTCTTAACGCAGGTGAAGCTATAACGGCTAAAAGCTGCAAATTATTTCTGAACAAGCTTCAACCTTTCGGGCTTCGTTCAAATGCCATGTTCCCCACATGGGGGATGTCTGAAACATGCTCGGGGGTTATCTACTCTAATACTTTTGACACTGAACCCCATACAGGTATCCGTGTTCTTGAAACCGATGCGGCAACCGGGACGTTTAGATTGTCAGATCGGATTCAGGACGGCATAACCTTTACGGAACTTGGACAGCCGATTCCAGGAGTAGATGTAAGAATTGTAAACTCGAAGAATGAGCTGATTCATGAGGGCGAAATTGGCAGAATTCAAATCCAAGGATTAACCACTACTCCCGGTTATTACAATAATCCGGATGAGAATGAGAAAGCCTTTACTCCGGACGGCTGGTTTAATACCGGTGATCAGGGCTTCATTTGGGAAGGCTGTCTGACCATTACAGGACGGTTAAAGGATCTGCTGATCATAAATGGAGTCAACTACAGCAATGTAGAATTGGAGGGGCTTGTTGAGGAAATAGAGGGAATCGCCCTCTCCTTTACCGCAGTTTGCGCCATAAGGGGTCAAAACAGCGACACAGATAAAATTGCAGTGTTTTTTGTATCGGAGCTAAAGCATCGTGAACAGACTTTGAACCAGGTTCGCACAGTACGGAAGAAACTAAGTGATGCTCTAGGTTTGAAGATTGATTTTATCATTCCTGTAACAAAGAATGACATTCCCAAGACTAACATAGGTAAAATTCAGCGTTCCAAGCTTGCGTCACAGTTTCTGGCGGGGGAATTCAGCGCGATCCAGCGGGAAGTGGATGTATTTGAGAAAAATGAACGAACGGTGCCTAACTGGTTTTTTGAAAAGAAGTGGAGTCATGTACAGCCTGCTGTCAGTGCTCCCGATTTTCTGGGTCGGTCGTTTTGGATTATTGATGATGGGGATAACACTTTCATAGCTAATGCGATTCTGGCTCAGGGCGGACAAGTATTGCTGTACTCCCATCAAGATGATGTCATCCCGGTTGGCCCACTGCCAACGGATATTATTTATATTTCCAATTCCCGATTTGCCGGAGAAATGTTGTCCGAGGCAGAAATTAAATCCTTTCACAGGAAAGGTCTGTTTGGATTGCTTCATCTCATCCAGTCACTGCACAGGGCAAAGCCTGAAAAAATTCAACTGTATGTTGTGACCAGAAATAGCCAGCATTGTATGGACGAGCCGTGGTTGAATTATGGCGATGCCCCGATTCAGGGCTTTCTGAAAAGCGCTGCATTGGAGAATACGTGGCTGGCCTGCTGTCATGTGGACTTTGATTGCCGGGACATGGGGTTTAATGGTCTGATCGAAGAACTTAGAAACGTAAAACCCCAGGATGAAGTCGTATACCGCCAAAACAAGAGGCTTCTGCCTCAGCTTGTTCCAATAGATATCCAACAGAGCGGCAAGCAAACAGTTAACCTGCAGGCTGAAGGCATGTATCTGATAACCGGTGGGCTTGGTGGCATTGGCACTGAATTAATTAAAGAGTTAGCTGACCGGCTAGACTTGAAATTTATTGTAGTAGGCAGAACAAATATTGATGACGAAAAGCAGCACTGGAAGAGTGACGTTGGCGGCGGGCAGGTACCACTCAGATTACAAGCCTACAAGGAGCTGGAGAAAAATGATGTCGATTTTATCTATTTACATGGCGATTTGACAGATGCTGCTTTTCTGAAAAATGCCATCGCCCAAGGCCGGGCAAAATGGAACAAGCCTTTGGAGGGCGCATTGCATTTGGCGGGTGAAGGAAGTTTAGAGGAGCACTGGAAACACTTTGAAGATCGGTGGATTCATGCAACGGATACAAGTATCTACGAGCGAATGTTTACAGCAAAGGTACACGGAACACTGGCACTACATGAGGCGCTCCTGAATGAGCCAGAGGCTTCCCTGATACTCTTCTCTTCGGTAAATGGCTACTTCGGAGCTTCAACCTTTAGCGCATACTCTTCAGCCAACAGCTTTATCGATCATTTTAGTATCTACAGGGCACATAACGGGTATCCCCATACTTACTGTTTTGCCTGGAGTCAGTGGGAGAACGTAGGCATGAGCCGTAATAACCTGGCGACTCAGGTCACTGCAAGCCGTGGCTTTCTGCCGTTGTCTCGCGAGCAAGGCATTCATTCCTTGCTATACGGACTTACTTGCTCTACTCCACTTGTCTTTGTGGGGCTGGATCGTAATCATCAAGAAATCAGAAATGGGCTTAGTTATACACAAAACACTGAAATGATGCCAGTCATCTATTATACTTCTTCAGATATTGCAGCTTCTTCCCGGTCCATCATGGATAAGCTGGCTGCACTCGGAGCAGAAGACTGCAGGCTGGTTGAGCTGGCAGAAATCCCGGAAACAAAGGACGGATCGATTGATTATGCTTCCTTAAGCCTTATACAGGGTAACCGTCAGACGGTACTTGGGGATGAAGAGCCATTGTCGGCAACAGAGATGGCCATCGTTAGCATATTCAAGGAAATCCTGCAAATTAACCAGGTTAACCGTAATGACAGCTTCTTTGAATTGGGAGGGCATTCTCTCAAAGCGACTTTGGTGCTATCAAGAATGCAGCAGGAATTGAACATCAAACTTCCCGTTCAAATGATTTTTCAGCATCCTGTAGTTAAACAGTTGGCGAACATTATTGATCAGACCCGCGAGTCTCTTCTTACGGCAGAGATCCATATTCCGAAGCTGCCGGTACAGCGTTATTACGAGCTGTCACACGCACAAAAAAGAGTGTACATTTTAACTGAAATGGATTCTCAAAGTAATAATTACAATATTCTCGGAACTTGGGAGCTACAAGGTGTTTTACAGGCAGACGTACTGAAAGAGGCATTCCAGCATGTCATTAACCGTCATCAGGGGCTCAGAGCCACCTTTGTAATGGTGGATGAAATGCCTGTACAGCAAATCGCGGCGACAGCAACTCTGGATTACAACTATCTGGATGTTTCAGTTATGGAGGAGGCGGCAAGGAAGAATGTCATTCAGGAGATTGTAAGCCGGGAGGCGGAAAAAAGCTACAATCTGGGGCACGGTCCGCTGATGCAGCTTACTCTCCTAAAGGTTGCACCTGAGCGGCATCTGCTTATCGTTGCACAACATCACATAATCTCGGATGGTTGGTCATTAGGGCTTCTGATGAAAGAGCTAGGTGACATTTATGAAATGCTGCTTCAAGGAAGTGTTCCTGAAGCCGTGCAGACGGAACTTGATCCGACGGATTACTTTGCTTGGCATAACCAAATGGTGGAACAGGATCAGAAGAGCCGTGAGTATTGGTTAGACAAGCTTGCAGGGGAACTTCCAGCTCTTGAACTGCCGCTTGATTTCACCAGACCTGTCATGCAAACCTACCGAGGGGATACCAAGCTCTTGACCATTCAGCCTGAATTGGCCCGTATACTGGAGGGGCTAAGCCAAAAACACGGAGTTTCGCTGTTTATGACTCTGTTAGCCGTTTTTAAGGTTCTGTTGTACAAGCTTACCGGAACTCAAGATATTATTGTCGGATCTCCTATTGCGGGGCGTAATCATATAACAGAGAAAATGATTGGCATGTTTGTGAATACGCTCGCGCTTAGGACGCATTTAGATTCAGCAGAGAGTTTTACTGATTTTCTGGAAAAGGTAAAACAAACGGCTCTGGAGGGCTATGAGCATCAGGAATATCCTTTTGACAGACTGGTTGACGAGCTTCATCCTGAAAGGGATATCAGCCGGACCCCTATTTTTCAGGTAATGATGGGTATGGTAAATCTGCCGTTGGAGTTGCAATTAAAGGATTTGAAGATTCAGGAAATCATCCAGGAGCACACAGTAGCTAAATTTGATTTAACCCTCCATATTTTTGAACGGAATGAAGCCCTGCTGGTATATTTTGAGTACAATACAGATTTGTTTCGGCTGGAAACCATCCAGCGCTTCATGAAATATTACGAACGTTTGCTGGAAGCCTTCAGCTCAAATTCTACGCTCAAGATAAGTGAAGTAGACTTCCTTGATGAAGCTGAACGCGCCTACCTTATTCACGAGGTAAATAGGACGCATAACCCGTATCCCCGTGAACAGACGATCAAGGAGCTGTTTGAGGAACAGGTAGAAGCAAATCCCGGGAAAACAGCATTATGCTGGAACGGACAGGATCTGACCTATGCCAAATTAAATAAGCGGGCCAACATCATTGCGAATGAATTACGCAAGTTGGAGGTGCAACGTGATGAGGTTGTAGGTATTATGGTTGAGCGAAGCGTGGATTCCATTGCCGGTATTCTGGGCATCATCAAGGCTGGAGGAGCTTATCTGCCTATTCATCCGGATTATCCGTCGGAACGGATAACGAATATGCTGGAATCCTCCGGAGTAAGAGTTGTACTTACGCTAAAAGATAGCGAAGGTATCGCCGGGAAAACTGCTTTTTGCCTTCCGTTAGACAGTTTGCAGCTATTGGAAGGAAATGCGAATAATCCGCTATCTGTCAATCAGGCTACGGACTTGGCTTATGTTCTATATACTTCAGGCTCTACCGGCCAGCCCAAAGGTGTTATGGTGGAACATCGGAATGTAATCCGATTGGTCCGAAACAATCAGTCGTTACCGGTAGAACAGCGGGATCGCATTTTGTTGACAGGGGCTCTGACGTTCGATGCCTCAACTTTTGAAATGTGGGGTGCTCTATTAAACGGATCGACTTTGTATTTAGTGGATGACCATGTATTATTGGATGCTTTGGAGTTGGCTCATCACCTATCAGACTATAGCATTACTGTTATGTGGCTGAGTTCACCCTTATTTAATCAATTGTCGCAGGATAATCCGGCTATGTTCTTACCGCTTAAAATCCTGATTGTAGGTGGAGATGTCCTATCCTCCAACCCTATCAATAGAGTTAAGCAGGCTTGTCCTGAATTGACCCTTATAAACGGGTATGGTCCCACGGAGAATACGACCTTTACAACTACCTATCCTATTGTGCGGGAGTATGCTCATACCATTCCTATTGGCAGACCGATCAGCAACACGACCGTTTATATCCTTGATAAAGACGGGCAGCTATGTCCTATAGGAGTTCATGGAGAACTATATACTGGCGGCGATGGGGTTGCGAGAGGGTATATGAATGATCCGTTACGGACCGCGGAGAGATTCATTCATGATTCCTTTGCAGGGAAGGGCAGACTGTATCGCACGGGAGATATCGTCCGCTTGAATAGCGAAGGCTGTGTTGAGTACATTGGAAGGACAGATAATCAGGTGAAAATACGGGGATTTCGAATTGAACCTGAAGAGATCCGAAATGCAATTTTGGCATATGGGCTGGCCAAGGATGCTGTAGTCGTTGTCAAAAGTAATGTCAGTGGCCACAAATACTTAGTAGCGTATGCTGTTCCTGCAAATGGCGGGTTGACAGCAGGTTCATTCAGAAATGAACTGCAGCATATTTTGCCCGAGTATATGATACCAAGCTTGATTGTGCTCTTGGATCAATTGCCGCTGCTTAACAATGGTAAGGTGGATTACAAGGCTCTGCCGGAGCCCGATAGAGTAGAAGACTTGGGTGAGAGCTATACGGAACCAACGAATGATATTGAAAAAGATATCGTTGAAGTTTATCAGCAGGTTATGGGCTTGCCCAAGGTTGGTATCACGGATTCCTTCTTCGAGCTTGGCGGAGATTCACTGTTAAGTATCAAGGTGGTATCTAAGCTTAGGGAGAGAGGGTACAAGGTTGATCCCAAAAGCATATTTATGTTCTCAACGCCAATGGCATTAGCCGAAATGATTGCTGCGAGCGGAGAGTCCGTTGAGGTTCGGCAGAGAGGACCGAAGGATTATCTCATCGCCTTGAATTCCAAAGAGAACAATGGAAAGAGGTTAATACTTGCTCCTCCAGCCGGCGGCACAGTTATGGGCTACATTCATCTGGCCCAGCAGTTGGACTACCCAGTATATGGACTGCAAAGTCCGGGACTATATGAGGATGAAGCGCCGCAATATTTAAGCTACGGGGAACTTGTAAGCTGTTACTTACAGTCCATTAGTGATACCTATAACCCGGAAACGGATTATCTGGGCGGCCATTCTGTAGGGGGGCATATTGCCTTCGGGATGTGCCAGGAGTTAATCCGGCAAGGGCGGCCCCCTAGAGGCTTGATCATTCTGGATACA
The DNA here is from genome assembly GCF_001909085.1 of Paenibacillus sp. P32E. NCBI lineage: Bacteria > Bacillati > Bacillota > Bacilli > Caryophanales > Paenibacillaceae > Paenibacillus > Paenibacillus sp. P32E. The sequence continues at coordinate 126,467 of NZ_LVYY01000003.1, forward strand.
ACCCCCTCCCTTGAGCTGTTAGCCGGATCAGATGATGAGGATGTATCAGAGGAAGAGCTGAAGCTGATGCTTCTGGTGTTAGGTATGGGGAACATCATGGGGCTTCCTAATGACCAAATCAAGGCTTTGGGTTACGAGAAGGCCAAACAGGCCATTATGGATGCAGCGAGGCAGGATGAGCTTGTCCAGGATTTTATGACAGCAGATTACCTCAATAAATATTTGCAGATTCAACTTCATAATGTAATGATGTCGAGAGTGCTGGAACTGGAGGCTACCAAGCTATCTATTCCTATTATCGTCATGAAAACCTTGGAGCATCCGGATGAGATTAAACAGCGCTTTGTTGCCTGGAACAACTTCGGCTCGGGAGACGTACGTTTCATTGATATTCCCGGAAATCACGTTACGATGATGAGACAACCTTATGTCATGCAGCTTGCGTCGTTAATTGACGAGGCTACAAAGGAAGTAAGCACATTATAATACAAGGAAAGAGTGCTTAATGCTGTTTAAGTTCTAGGGGGGTGTCCCAAAAGCCATGAAATGGCTACTTGGGACGCCCTTTTTTATACGTAGGAGATACGTAAGCTATTGGGGTGGACGCTCCGCGAACGGACCGTTGTTTAAGCGGGAAATGGATCTGCCATCTTTAAAAAACACAAAAAATATCGAGCTTGGGGGGACAAACGGTGCGTACAGTCCGCTCCCTGGTAGCAGGGCGTTTTTTATTGAAATATAGAATGTATATGTTTCACGCTATAAATTATCCTTAAAGTTCCCGCTGAAACGGATGCCAAAAAACGATAGGTACATCGCTGCTGCGGAAGCCTAAGCTTGTATAAGGACGGCTAAGCCGTTTCACATACATATTAAATTTTAACTTTGACTTTCAAAGAAATCCCATATATTATAGCTAATATAATTAAAAATGATAATCATTATCACTACACCGATAATGATTATCAAGGATCGCAGCTTAAATTACTATACATATAGGGGGATTTACAAAGTGAATAAAAGGTTATTAAGCTTAGTTATGCTTATAGTTGTCGTACTGGTTGCAGCAGGCTGTGGATCTAACAACACGAATAAGTCGGCAGCTGATGGAGGAACGGCCGGCAATGCAGCCGCTACAAGTGCTGGGGCTACCCATGCGCCAACGGAAGCCGCAGCCGGACCGATTGTAGTTAAGGATGCCAAAGGTGAGGTTACTCTGGATAAACCTGCGCAAAAAGTTGTAGTACTGGAATGGACCTTCACGGAAGATGTGATTGCGCTCGGTGTACAGCCGGTGGGCAATGCGGACAACGAAAACTATAAACTGTATGTGACTTCTGAAGCACCACTCGATGCGAGTGTAACTGATGTGGGCACACGCGGAGAACCGAATCTGGAGACGATTGCTGCCTTGAAGCCGGACTTGATTATCGCCAATACCGATAGCCATGAAGCCATTTATGAGCAATTGAAGGGGATTGCGCCAACGCTGATTTTTGGTCTGTATCCGCCCGAAGGGCAAGGCGATCAATATACACAGATGGAAGATATCTTCAAAAACATTGCAGTAGCTCTCGGCAAAAAAGCCGAAGGCGACAAGGTACTCGCTGATTTGGATGCACATTATACAGATGCAAAGACCAAGCTGGCCGCAGCAGGCAAGGAAGGCTTGAATTATGTACTGACCCAGGCCTACAGCTATCAGAATGCAGCGACGATGCGTCTTTTTACAGACAACTCCCTTGCTGTACAAACCTTGGACCGGATTGGCCTGAAGAACGATTGGAAATCTGAAAAATTCGAGGCTTACGGATTCAGTACATCGACAGTTGAAGCTTTACCGGCGGTTCAGGACACGAATCTGCTCTATATTGTCCAGAAGGATGATGATATTTTCTCGAAAGAGCTGAAGGACAATTCAGTCTGGAAGGGCCTCAATTTTGTAAAAGAAAAACACACCTTCGGATTGGATAGCACCACATGGGTCTTCGGCGGTCCTGTATCCTCCAAAGTCCTTGTGGATCAAGTAGTAAATACATTGACGAAATGAGCAATCTGATGAATACCACAACGGGCAAAAGAAACTCAACCGGGATGACCTGGCGGCTGATTGGAATATTTGGGGGCGGCTTTGCCGCCCTCTTCGTTGTATTTATGCTCAGCCTCTGCTTTGGGGAGGCCAAGATCACGGCAACTACTGTATGGAATGGCCTGCTGCACCGCCAGGATATAATGGAGCATAATCTGCTCTGGGATATCCGGATGCCACGTACAGTCATTGGTATTTTGGCCGGGGCCGCCCTTGCTGCGGCTGGCGCTTTACTGCAGACGATAACGAAAAATCCGCTTGCCTCCTCAGATACACTGGGGATCAATGCCGGGGCTTACTTTATGGTTGTGCTGGGCATGGTTGCTTTTCCGGCTACGCAGCAACAGTATCCCTTACTGCTGGCCGCAGCGGGGGGATTGCTGGCCGCACTGGCTGCCTATGTCCTGAGCGGAGGACGTAAGGCCACACCTGTCCGCCTGGCTTTGTCAGGCATGATCGTATCCATGGTACTCGGAGCGTTCACATCGGCTCTTCATATTTTCTTCCAAACAGAAACGCAAAATCTATTTTTGTGGGGTTCAGGCTCTTTAATTCAGCTGGACTGGGACGGGGTGCGGTATGCCTGGCCTTTTGTCATTACACTTCTAGGCATTTCGGTGCTTGCAGCTAGGCAGTTCGATGCGCTTGAACTGGATGAATCTACCGCCCGTTCACTCGGTCAGCGGGTAGGCTTAACCCGGGCGGTGGGCCTTGGCATAGCGGTGCTTATGGCCGCGATTGTGGTCAGTGTGGTTGGACCCATTGGCTTCGTCGGACTGGTCGCCCCCCATCTGGTCCGGCTTAGCGGAATCCGCAAGCATCGTCTGCTCATTCCCGCAAGTGCGCTCTGGGGGGCCCTACTTATTACAACAGCAGATACTCTGGCCCGTATGGTGCGGAGCAATCTGGGGGAAATGCCTGTCGGTGCAGTGATGGCGATTATTGGAGCGCCGTGGCTCATCTGGCTTGTGCTCACCAAGATGAAAAATATATCCGGTTCAGGCGCTGGCCAGGCATCGATGAATATAGGAGGGGCAGCACTGCGTGTGCGTTTTACTCCCGCTGCGATATTCATGACCCTGCTGCTTATCCTGACTATCCTTGTGAGCCTGTCCCTTGGGGGAACCAGAATCCCGGTTTCTGATTTGCTGGAAAGTCTGGTGGGCGGAGGAGATCAGGCGTATTCCGTCCTGCTCCATTTACGGCTTCCCCGTACACTCGTGGCCGCTTGCGGCGGTATAGCATTGGCCATCAGCGGTGTCTTAATTCAAAGTGCTGTGCGAAATCCGCTGGCGGATGCGTCCATTATCGGGGTAACCTCTGGTGCAGGCTTTGGTGCGCTGGCCGTGCTGGTGGTGTGGCCGGGGCTCTCCATATTGGCCCTTCCAGTTGCTGCTATAGCGGGTGGGGTTATCGCCGCAGCCTTTGTATTTACGCTGGCTTGGCGCAAAGCCTTGAATCCTTCTGTTCTGATCCTGCTCGGAATCGCAGTCTCTGCCATCGGTTCAGCAGGAATACAAGCCATGATCGTCAAAGCAAGTCTGTGGAACAGTGCGGCTTTTATCTGGTTGACCGGTTCTACATATGGCCGGAGCTGGCAGCAATTTTATAGTCTGTTTGTCCTTCTGCTGGTACTTGTTCCTATTGCTTACTATTTGGGCAGGAAATTTGATTTGCTGGCCTTTGGTGATGAAAGTTCGACAGGCTTTGGGCTGCCGGTTCGCGGAACGAGGCTGTGGGCGATGATTATCGGTGTTTTGCTTGCTGCAGGAGCTGTTGCAAGCGTAGGAACGATCGGTTTTCTCGGACTCATGGCGCCGCATGCGGTGCGGATGATGATCGGGCATCACACCAGACGCTCCATTATTTTGTCAGGACTGCTTGGCGGCTTGCTGCTTGTCGTTGCTGATACGGTGGGGAGAACGGTCATCGCGCCGACAGAAATTCCGTCAGGCCTAATCATTATGCTGATCGGAGCACCGTACTTCCTGTTTTTGATGTATCGCTCGCTTGTTCATAAGTAATGAAAAGAGCTGTACGCACACCAGACCTTACTCTATCCGGTAACGCGGCAGCTCTACAATAACGGAAGTGCCTTTGGTGAACTCGCTCTCGATCCGTAACGTCCCGCCGTGCAGTTCGATAATTTCTTTGCAGATCGCAAGGCCGAGCCCGCTTCCCGATTGGCGTGATTTTCCTTTGAAGAATTTGGTCCCCAGCTTCTCCAGGTCGTCTTCTTCAATGCCTTCCCCGTTATCCGCAACGGTAATGATAATATGTGCTTCATTGGAAATGGCAGAGAGCCGGATTTCCCCTTGAGCCGGAGTGAATTTGAAGGCATTGTCCAGCAAATTGACAAAAACCTGCTTCAGGCGGTTGAAATCCCCGTCTACAGGCAGCGGCTCATCCGGGATATCGGCATACAGGCGGATCTGTTTGGTGGACCCCCGGTATCTGAACTGCAGCAGCAAATCCTCCAGCAGCCCCCGCAGATCATAAGGTGTAAGCGTAAGCTTCATCTCACCAGCCTGAAACTTGGAGAAATCCAGCAGGTCCTCTACAAGTCCGATCAGGCGGTCCGTTTCACCGGTCATGACCTCAAGCCCCTGCAGCGTTTCTTCGGTTTCCGATAAATCCCCCACAAGCAGCGTTTCGCCCCAGCCCTTAATGGAAGTAAGAGGAGTGCGCAGCTCATGCGTGACGGAGGAGATGAAGTCGTATTTGATTTTTTCGCTCTTGACCATTTCCTCTGCCATGTAATTGAGAGTGACGGCCAGGGTGCCGACTTCATCGTCATGCTGCTTGGTCGCTCTAACGGCAAAGTTGCCGGTAGCCATTTCTTTGGCGACAGTGGTCAACTGCTGAATCGGACCTATAATTCGTTTGGCGATAATGACACTCAGCAGGAAGCCAAAGGCAATGACCAGCAGACCCACCCAGGCAGCGTTGATGAGGATCTTTACAATTACACTGTACAAAGGTTCTGCCGAGACGGAATAGCGCAGTACGCCAATATTTGCTCCGGATTCTTTCAAGGCAATGGAGATGGCCAGAATCCGTTCTCCATTGCCCGGTGTCAGGTTCTGATAAGTTCCTTTGCCGCTGGCCAGAGCCGCCTTGACGTCGGGAGTGTCAATCCGCTCCGAGCTTGCGAAGCCAAAGGAATTGATGATCACATTTCCTTCCGGACTCAGGACTTCAACCTTGCTGCTCTCGTCAGGCGAGAGGTTCTCCAGTATATATCTGGCCCGTTCATGGATGGAGTAACCCTCCAGATATTTATTGAAAAAGGTAGCAGAGGTTGTCGCACGCGACGTTAGTGTCTCCATGGCACTGCCCAGATAATAATAATGGACAGCCACAATAAATACCCCCTCCAGCAGGAGGACAATCAGGAGCAAAACAAGTGTGATGTAGACAATGAGCCGGGACCGGATCCCCTTTAGCACGGTTGTACCCTCCATAAATAGCCGAATCCCCACACCGTTTCGAGGTATTGGGGTCCGGAAACTTCCTGCCCGATCTTCTGACGGATCCGGCTGATATTAACATCTACAATCTTAAGCTCACCCATAAAATACTGACCCCACACGGAGGTCAGTATTTCATCACGGTTGATCGCTTTGCCGGGCTGCTCCATGAGCAGCTTCACAATGGAGTATTCCGTAGGGGTGAGGGGGATGTCGATTGAATTCTTCAGTAATTTGCGTTCATCCAGCAACAGTGTGAAGGGGGCCAGCTCGATATGGTTCTGTGGCGGGGGAGTCTCCTCCGGATACATTCGCCGGTACAGCGCCCGGACCCGTGCTGTGAGCTCAACGGGGCTGAACGGCTTCACAACATAATCGTCAGCGCCGGCTTCCAGTCCCATAACCTTGTCAACCTCCTGGCTTTTGGCGGTCAGCATGATGATGCCAAGCCGGGGAAACTGCCTGCGCAGTTCATCACACACTTGGAAGCCGCTGATTCCGGGAAGCATCAGGTCCACAATCGCAATGTCGAAATTCCTATTCTCTCCGGCAATCGTCAGGGCTTCTTCGCCCGTGGCGGCTTCAACAACCTCCAAGCCCGCACGCTTCAAATTGATGCGCAGCAGATCGCGTATGGGCTTCTCATCTTCCAGTACGAGCACCTTCATGACTCCACTCCTTGTTATGGCCGGGGCTTCTGCGGCGTGCCGGCCAGCTGCTGTACTTCTTCCAGGGTCAGCTTCAACTGCTCATACTCCTGGGATGCAGGTCCAGTCAGCTTGCTGCCGGCATTCGGTGATGGCAGCACGGCAACGAGCACCGTAGGCTCTGATTCATCACTTGTATCCTGCAATTCGTATAGCAGCTTGTAGGAAGCTTTTGCGGCAATAAGCTCTGCTTCAGCCTTCTGCCAATCTTTCCGTGTCAGCAGGCGCAGCTCCAGCAGCGGGGCCTTTTCCCCGGAATTTGCGTTCTTGTAGATAAAGTTTATATGCTCCCATGGAGCAGGAGATTCCCTCGTAGGATCCAGCAGGTATTTGCCGGTCCAGGACCCGGGAATATGGAAATTGAATCCCCACCGGTCGAATTGCTCCTGCACGAGCTTAAGTCCTGTTTGGCCGTCCCATTGATAATATTTGGTGATAAAAGGAGTAGCCAGTGGCGCGAAGTTCTCTGAACCGGCAGGAGGGACAAGGAAGCCGATTTCAACGATTCCGTCTCCGTTTACATCCTCGCTGTACAGCGGATAATCTTTGATAGACAAGCTGCCTTCACCAAGTAAGCTGTCCGGACCAGGAACTGTGGGCTTCAGTACAAGGTCCTTGCTGCCCTCAAGTGCCGAATGCTGATAATCGTCTGTTGCAAGTATATCAGTAAAAGCCCCATTCGCCCAAGTCAGGAGAGAGGTATAGGAAGAATGCGCGCCAACTGCAGCATCGATAATCAGTGCGTTTGCTGTAGGAGCTGCCTTGGCATACATCATTTGGATGACCGTTCCGCTTATCTTTTGGTCGGATAAGCTTTGCTGTTTGCCTCCGTGCAGCCGCAATAACTGGAGACGGGATAGGGGCTGGTTATTTGTATCAACTGTGGACTGGAGCAAAGCGATGTCCATCCCCCCTTCGTTTGTTATATCCCCTACTGCCAGATAGTCATAAGGCTGCTTCAGAATCTCCGATAACTGGCCGCCGGTGAGGCTGTAGACTGACAACTCTCTGCTTAGGCCTTGACCGCCGCTGAATCCCAGCAGTACATCCGGCGCTCCGTCTGCAGTGACATCCGCATATTTTACATAGTCCAACTCGCTGCCGACTCCGGTAATGTTAGTCAGCTTTTTCCATTCACCACCCGTCTTGGAAAGTACCAGTGTGTTGATTTCATAGTCGGTTTTATCTGTTTTGTAGAAAGCCAGGATTTCATCCTGCCCATCCTTGTCGAGATCCTGCAGCTGAATGGCGCTGCTCGATTCGGAATGAACAGGCACGGTCAGGTGAGAGCCTGCCGGCAGGAAAGGCTGGACAATGCTTGTTATCGTTCCGTCTGCATTTCCCTGGGAAGGAGCCTTAAGCAGGTCACTGGGAGTTTTCATTTCACTGCAGCCTGCCACCAGCACAGTGAGTCCAAGAAGAGCGCTTAGCGCTGATTTATTCATAACGTATAATCTCCTTTGATAGGTCTGAGGCTAGTATATCCCAGGCCCTTCGCAAAGTAGTATCAAAATGGTAAAGGCTGATTAACTCCCATCTTAAACTTTCGGCTGTAACTATGCGCCCCTTGTCCATAATATTTCTTAACGTGTTCGAACCAACCGGCAGCGGCGGTGAAATCCAGAATATTGAATTTTAATTAATATGAAGGGAAAAATTCCTTATAATGAAAAAAATAATAAAGTAAAAGAAGGAAAATAATTCCTTGTGTCGAAATTTGATAATGGGAGGTGATTTCATGGCATATTATGCTGTTGAGGCATTTGAAGCTCAAAATATTACGGAACTTAGTGATATGATTGATGAATTCATATCGGCAATGGTACAGGGACAGCTTATTGATATCAAATATCAAGTGGTTCCCACTGCTGTAACAACAAATTCTGTGCACGGTGTTGGCTCGGATAGCAAGTACACGGCTCTGGTCATCTTTACAAAATAATAGACCATCCTGTAAATAAGCCGCTTCAGCTATGAAAATAACTGAGGCGGCTTATTTATATGGATGCGGAGAAGCCCCTTCGTGCGGCCTCTTTGTTGAACGGAAAAGAAGCGAAACCGTCATTGACATAGAAGTGTATAATAAGGAACTGAGATTATTATTTATTTTCAAGGGTAATATAACTTTAAAAAGTGATGGGTGAGGTTGATGATGTCTTCGGTAAAAAGATTTCTAATTGGACGGCCGCTGAAATCGGAACAGCTGGGCGAACAGAAACTGAACAAAACCAAAGCACTGGCAATTCTCTCTTCGGATGCCTTATCTTCAGTCGCTTACGGTCCTGAACAAATTCTGCTGGTGCTAGTGACCCTCAGTGCTGCGGCATTCTGGTATTCTATCCCTATCGCGGCAGGGGTTCTCGTACTGCTGCTGGCCCTGATCTTATCTTACCGGCAAATTATTTTTGCTTACCCCCATGGTGGCGGAGCTTATGTGGTGTCTAAGGAAAACCTCGGGAAGTATCCGGGGCTTGTGGCTGGCGGCTCGCTGCTTGTGGACTACATATTGACGGTAGCTGTAAGCGTCTCGGCGGGAACAGATGCAATTACCTCGGCTTTTCCAAGTCTGCATCCGTACAATGTAGTAATTGCCATTGTTTTTGTACTGCTTATTACTACTCTAAATCTGCGTGGGGTTACGGAATCGGCGTCCTTCCTGGCCTATCCGGTATATTTGTTCGTGCTTGCATTATTTATCCTGATCGGTCTGGGTGTGTTCCATATTTTGACCGGCAGCGTGCCTTCCAATCTGCATACGCCTCTCGGCACGCCGATTGCAGGGATCAGCCTATTCCTGCTGCTGAAGGCTTTTTCTTCAGGAAGCTCGGCACTCACCGGGGTAGAAGCCATTTCCAATGCCATTCCCAACTTCAAGGCGCCCGCACCGAACAATGCTGCCAAAACACTGGTCGCTATGGGTACGCTGCTCGCGGTTTTATTTACAGGGATCGTATTCTTGGCGTATTACTACGGGATTACTCCGCAAGAGGATGCGACGGTAGTCTCGATTATCGCAGAACAGGTTTTTGGCCGGAACTTTATGTACTACTTTGTCCAGGGAACGACTGCTCTGATTCTGGTTCTGGCGGCCAATACCGGATATTCCGCATTTCCGCTGCTGGCGGTGAATTTGGCCAAGGATAAGTTCATTCCGCGCATGTTCACGATCCGCGGGGACCGGCTGGGCTATTCTAACGGTATTCTTATACTGGGACTGCTGTCGATCCTGCTGATCATTGCTTTTGAAGGCCGGACCGAGCACCTGATTCCGCTCTATGCGGTGGGTGTGTTCATTCCGTTCACTCTCTCCCAGAGCGGAATGATGGTTAAATGGATCAGACAGAAGCCTCCCGGCTGGCTGACGAAGTTCATCATCAACACAACCGGGGCGTTGATCAGCTTCATCGTTACGATGATGTTCTTCCTGACCAAATTTACGCAGGTCTGGCCCGTTCTGGTCTTTTTGCCACTGATTATTCTGCTGTTCTACCGGATTCACAAGCATTATGAGGCGGTAGCGGACCAGCTCCGGATCTCTACCTGTGAGGTGGAGCCGCTGGCGATTGAAGGGAATATCATCATCCTGCCGGTTGCCGGAATTACCCATGTGGTGGAGAACTCGCTCCGCTATGCCAAATCGCTTGGTGCCGAACAGATTATTGCGGTACATGTCCCGTTTGAACGGGAGGATGATGCGGTATTTGAAGAAAAGTGGAAGAAATTCCATCCTGAAGTCCGGCTGGTTACGCTGTATTCGCCGTACCGCAGCATCATTCACCCATTAACCAAGTTCATCGATACCGTCCAGCGCAAGGCGAGCGAATCGAAATATCAGGTGACGGTAATCGTGCCCCAGTTCATTCCGAAGAAAGGCTGGCACAATGTTCTGCATAACCAATCCAGCCTGCTGCTCCGTGCGCATCTGCTGTACCGGCGGGATGTAATTATTACAACCGTGCCTTATCATTTGAAGAAATAATGGTAGTTCTATATTGCGGCTTAAATAGTATACACAATGCCCCCTGCCACCGGAATCATACCCGGAAGCAGGGGGCATCGCTGTGGATAGGATGAGATGGAATCTGCAAGTGTATCCGGATGAGAATGGCTTTTGACAGCTCCCCGGCGGCAGACCGGGTCTATCTCCATAGATCAAGAAGACTCAGTGAGTAATTGCAGAACTGTCCGGGCAGTGTGGGCATATGGTACACTCGGTGTATCGGCCTTTGAGGGCAATGTTTGCTTGCAGGCAATAGCTGTATGCTACAGGAATGGGGGAACGGCATTGAAGTGGAGAACATTAAGCATCCTGGGACTTGTGCTCCTAATGCTTGTTCTGGTGACGGGCTGCGCCAATGGGACGGCACATGTCACGGTGAAGAAGGACGGAGGCATGGATATTGCATTCAATCTTAAGCTGGATTCACGTGCAGAGTCGCTGGCGGGCGGTACCATTGAGGATCTGCTTCGCAGCAGACTACAGGCGGCAGGGATTGAACTGCACAAAACAAAAGTGGGCAAATCCACGGAATATCAATTTCTGAAATCCTATGCCTCCATACAGGATGTGAAGCTGAATGCGGGAAACCTTGATATTGTGGACACACAAGTAGATACCGAAAACAAGTGGCTGTACACCCGGTATGACGTGGTGGCCCAGCCCAAGCTGAACGCTTATTCGGATAAGATTCTAGACACCCTTGGAACGCTGAGTGTACCCAAGTCGCTGGTCCGGCTGTTCATGCAGAGCCAAGAACTGGCGTTCAAACTAACGCTGCCATACAATCTCTATGGTCCTAACAACGCTGACGAGCAGGATGGGAATACACTGACCTGGCACATCACGATGGCTGATTCCGAGCCGATGCGTCTGGTGGTGTATGTGCCGGACATCAGGAATATTGTGCTTGCCGGAGGTGCAGCTATTGTGCTGCTGGCGGCTGGAGTCATTTTTTTCATCAGAAGAAGCAAATCGCGCAAGCCTAAAGCTTAAACATCCTCCAACGCCCAAAAAGCCGTGGTCCCAAGGAGCCTTCTCCTTCTGGGCCGCGGCTTTTTGGGAATAGTATGCCGGAATTCATAGGCTTTACGCTATACATTCTTCCGTCAATAATCATCCGGCACCACCCGCTGCCTTGCGCCGGCATTCTCGCGGTACTGGCCGGGGGTCATCCCTTCCTGCTTCCGGAACGAGCGGATGAAATTCTGCGAATTATTGTAACGCAGCCGGGCGGCAATGTCCTTGATCGGCATGTCGGTCTCCTCCAGCCATTTCTTCGCCATCTTGAACCGGTACATGGCGAGATATTCGCTGAAGTAATATTGCGTCTCCTTGCGGAACACACTGCTGATATAGTTGGCATTATAGTGCAGCCGGGAAGCACATTCCTCCAGGGTGAGGTCCTTGTCATAATCATGCTGGACGATATCGATCAGCTTCTCCGAGATATTATGGTACTGGGCATTCTGCCTGCTGCCAAAGATGCGGATCATCGGCTGGATGACGACCGTCCAGAACCAGTCCTCAATCTCAGCAACGATATGAATATCCGTCAGCTCCTCGAATAACGAGCCATTCACCGGATGAATCTGGCTCAGGCTGATCCCTGATTCCTGCATCATTATCAGGAGATTGTTCAAGAGGCGTGTCAGGGGAATCTGGCATTCCTGCGGGGACAGCCCCGGTGAGAAAATACAGCTGAACACCTTGTGCAGCAGGTCCTTTGCCTTCTCGGTATCCGCCAGCTTAATGGCGTCCATCAGGTCATTTTCTTTATGGGTGGGATAGCTCAGATTGAGATAATGGTTGCCGGAGTTGATATTTTCATATTGAATAATGATGCCTTTACCCAGCGTGATCCGGTGTTTCAGGGCTTCAAGGCCTTCCCTGTACGCAATCGACATTTTATCAAAGGCATGGAAGGGCAGGCTCAGCCCGATGCTGGCCGCAAGCTTCAGATAGTTATTGATCTTCTGCTGCAGTGATTCGGTCAGTGAATAGAGTGTTTTGTGAAAAGACTCTGCATCGCCGTCTGCACTCCCGATCAGCGTCACGACGGTGTGGTCCATGATCACCGGCGCCAGCCGGTTACTTGAGGGGACCAGCTCTTCGATCATATTATGTACGGCGAACAGCAGCAGGCTGAGATCTTTTTTCTGATAGCTGTTCTCTTCGGAGAAGTCAATACTGGTCGTAATTACAGCCATGGTCTGCCATTCCTCCAGCTGGGTCTGGTAGCCGAATTGCTCCAGCTCCTCCAGCAGCTCCCGTTTCTTGATATTCCCCTGAAAGGCCTTGATTAGGACAAAGGTTCGCACCTGCTGGATATGCTGGGCAACCTCCTTCTCGAGCTGGGACTTGGACTGGAACAGATGATGGACCTGCTCGCCGATGATCTGAAACTCATTCGTATGCCGTTTTCGGATATCCGGCTTGCGCTGGCCCATCTGGTTCAGCAGACGCTCTATGGGCGTGTACATTTTGCGGGAGCCGAGCCAGGCCAGCAGAACGGAGAGCAGCAGCATGAGAGTACATACATATACGGTGTAGGTTCCGATTTTGTTAGACTCTTTGGTCAGACTTGCAATTGAAGTCACCGAAAGATAGATCCAGCCGTTTTGCTGGGAACGCGTATAGGTGATGGAATAATCCTTTTTGTCCATTACGGTCTTGAATTGCCCCGATGGGCTGGCGGCGCTGGAAATTTGCGCGAAATCCTTGAAGCCGCTGGCTGCAGCCGGCTGGCCGATGAGGCTCCGGTCCGGGTGCAGCAGAATTCGTCCGGAGCTGTCCAGAACGATAATGCTGTCCAGTGGCTGCAGATCGGAATTGATGAAATCCTGCAGGCTGCAGGCCGGAATATTGGCAATCGCCAGCCCGTATTTTTGCAGCTTGGTAGTGGGCAGCTTCTTGATCAGGCTGATGCTGTATTCACACCCCGTGACGTTAATGCTCTCCTCACTGTAGAACAGGGAAGCGGGATTCAGGACCCAGGAAGTTTCGTCAGGCAGATTAATCAGGTTGGTCAGCTGCTCGTAATTCTCGTATTCATTCAGACGGTAGAGCCCGGAATTTTTGATCATCCAGTTCTGCCGCTGGTTCAGCAGGATCACATCCTCCAGCTTTGTGTCAAAAGATTGCATATTGCGAATTTCTGTACGTATGTCATTATATAAAATGAAATCGGTTACATTTAACGGATTGTTCAGAGCCTTTTTCAATACAGAGGAGTTCACGACCTGATTTAAGGTCTGATTGACAGTAGCCAGCTTATGCTCTACATTTGATGTAATTTGTAAAATAAGTTCCTTTTTGTTACGGTTAACATTTTTTTGAATTTCGCTGGAGGATGTGAAGTAAGAAAAAGAACCAATGAACAGCACAGGCAATGTGCTGAGGACAAAGGCGAAAATGGTTAATTTGTTCAGGAAGCTTAAATGTTTCAATAGATTCAGCACCTTTTGCATGAATTAGAAGCAGTCGCCTGTCTTCAGTGTATGCATCACGAAGGATAATAACAATAATCATCTGGTGCCGCAATAATCATTTTCTCTATTTATCCCTATCAAATGCAATTTGTACATCAATTAGGAGTGAAATGTATAATTTATAGGCCAGGAGGATACATGGATGTTCAGACCGGACTTGGGGCGCAGGGCTGCCCGATATAGCTGTGTGCTTGTTCTGCTTGTGATGATGATTATGTTAAGCGCTTGCAGCGGGGAGGATGCTGCAGGCAGCGGCTCCGGCGGAGAGGTTCCGTCGATTTCCATCCTGGCACCGCTCCATTTCCCTCAAACCCCGGCCAAAGATATTGTTGCGGAGATTGAGAAGCTGACCGGTGTGGGGCTGGAGATCACTTGGGTTCCAGAGGGCGTCTATACCGACAAAATGAATACGGCGATGGCGACCGGCTCCCTGGGTAAAGTCACTTTTGTAAAGGTTACGGATTATAATCTGGTCAAAAATGCAATCCGCTCGGGGGCCTTCTGGGAGATTGGTCCCTATCTTAAGGATTTCCCGAACCTGAAGCAACTGGACCCCTCAATTCTGAATCAGACTGCTGTGGACGGGAAGTTCTACGGCCTGTACACGGAGCGCCCATCCTCCAGACAAGGGATTATCATCCGCAAGGATTGGCTCGATCGTCTCCATTTGAACAAACCGCAGACGCTGGAGGAGCTGTATAACGTCATCAAGGAGTTCACCTATAATGACCCCGACGGCAACGGAAAACCGGATACGCTGGGCCTGGTTGACCGCAATGATCTGGTGTATGGAGTATTCAAGACGCTTAGCTCCTACTTCGGTACGCCGAATAACTGGAAGCTGGTGAACGGCCAGTTCATCCCTGAATTTGAGACGCCTGAATATATGGATACGATGAACTTTATGAAGCAATTGTACAATGGAAAAATGATGAATCAGGATTTCGCCTTGACCAGCAAGGAGGTGCAGCGGGATAAGTTCATACGGGGCAGCGCTGGCATGTTCATCGGGAGTATGACCGATGTGCAGCGTCTCTCGATTGAGGCCCAAGCCAGCAATCCCGCCGCCGAGCTGACCTTGATTAACCGGATCCAAGGGCCGGATGGCTACAAGGTATGGTCCATTCCCAACTACAACGGACTCTATCTCTTTTCCAAAAAGGCCATTGCCACGGAGAAGGAGCTGAAGGAAGTACTCGGATTTTTTGACCGGACGATGGATAAGGATGTCGCCAATCTGATGAAATACGGATTTGAAGGGCGGCACTATAAGCTGGAGGACGGCAAAGTGATTCTCCCGGAGGAAACCTCGCAGCTTCGTGTGAATGAGGTGAGTCCGCTCTACTCCCTGATGATCGCGGATATCGGCAACAAGAACATTATGGAGGTGGCGCAAAAAGAGCAGCTGACCGCCCTCGCTGACCAGCTCAGCGAAGACAATGAGCAGTTCCTGGTCGATGATCCGACCGTCAGCCTCAGCTCACCAACCTTTGACGAAAAGAATACCGAGCTCTCGGCCATTATCGTGGATGCTACCTACAATTATATCCTGGGCAATATCTCCGCCGAAGGCTTCCGCCAGGAGGTAGAGAAGTGGAAGGCAGGCGGCGGCAATCTGATTATTCAGGAGTATGGGGAGGCGGAGAAGGCGGCGGAGAGGGAATAGGATTGAATAGATATTCTTTTACACTCGTTGTCAGCTCGTAATAAGCACCACAATGAGAGCAAGAGCGAATCCACCTTGATTGTGACCCACAGATGGAGTGGTGCGACTCATTGACCTTTTTGGCCGGGAAATCTAGTAAAAACATTTATTACGTCCTTATGGATGTAATAAATGTTTTTACTATTGAATAAAAAATATAGCCAATTATGGCCCCGCTGGTATTAACGATAACATCATCTATATCAGCAACTCCAAGTAGAGTGATAAACTGAAGCAATTCAACTGTTGCAATTAACCCAATGGAAATCCCTATTGCTTTTACGAAGCTCGGTTTAGATAAAAGCATGGGGATTAACAGGCCCATTGGTATAAACACAATTACATTAGCGATTAAATTATGCATAGCTGGCCCGCCAGTGCCTGACATTATCAACTTAATTGAAGGCCAAAGAGTTTCAAAAGGTCTTATTTGTAAATGCCAATAACCGTTTTTTATTAATTCTATTCTATCTTTGATGCGATCAATCAGACTTCCGAAATCACCAAAGAACTTTATAATGACAAAATTGAAGACCAAGATTAAGTAGAAAATAAAAATATATTTTACAGTTTTTTTTGGATTCACCATTATTCCCCCTTTCCAAAGTATAGTTTCTCCCTGAAGAAACCTCGCAGCTGCGTGTGAATGAGGTGAGCCCGCTCTACTCCCTGATGATCGCGGATATCGGCAACAAGAACATTATGGAGGTGGCGCAAAAAGAGCAGCTGACCGCTCTCGCTGACCAGATTAGCGAAGACAATGAGCAGTTCCTGGTCGATGATCCGACCGTCAGCCTCAGCTCGGCAACCTTTGACGAAAAGAATACCGAGCTGAGGCCATTATCGTGGATGCCACCTACAATTATATCCTGGGCAATATCTCCGCCGAAGGCTTCCGCCAGGAGGTAGAGAAGCAGAAGGCAGGCGGCGGCAATCTGATTATTCAGGAGTATGGGGAGGCGGCTGCTGCTGAACTCCATTCGAACTTTTTTCCGTGACATATTTGTAGCGTAGTACGTAGCAGGGAGGCAAAACCCAAAAGGCAAACCCTCTCCGTTATTTTTATGTTTATCGTCAGTTTTCTTTGTGCTTGTATTGCTGATGACCATCATCTACACCCTGTACAGGTGCCATACTATATTGATATATTCGCTCCTTCTCTTTGCGGTAGAAATATCTATTGTCTTTATCATCATTGAAAATAACAGTTGTACTTACCAATGGGGCCTTTCCAACTTGTGTATATATTTTATTTATATCTATTTTTGTGTAACCTCTTTGGTTAAATAAGTAAGATTGAATTTCTTGATTCATTTTATTTTTATACATTTGGAGACTTATTGTGGCTCCTAAAACTAGTAATATAATTATTGAAACGAATGAAGTTTTTGTTTTTTTGTCATAAAACCATCCCTTATTTCAAAAAAACAGATGTTTATTTACATAAAAATGGAATAAACTATATTGTACATATTAACATATTAGTTAACAAAATGGATCAGTTCTGTTTCTGCCAAGAATAAGCTTGCTTCCTGCCCCCGCCGCAGATTCATGCGGCGGGTTTTTTCTGCTCTTCCTCCCTGCATTGAACTTAAAACCACCCGCAAGGGAGGTGGGAGTGGCGGAGGGGAAGTTTGGAACTGTAGGAGCGTCAGCGTCCGCCTTTATGTTTGGATTTCTACCGCTAGCAGCGGTCTATAATTAGAGAAATCCAAACATAACAGCGGCCGAAAGTCCAAACATTCCCCGCAGTCACGCCCGCCACCTCCCACGCCCGCCCAGCTTTCAGTTCAATGCTCCCGTTACCACGATAATCATTTCCCCAGAACGCCGCAGAAAGGCCCCTTTATGAGCAAATGATTGTATTCGTAACCTCCTGGACGCTGTAATGTGAGGCTTGTAACCAATACAAGTTAAACGGAGGTCAAATTGGCATGAACAAAAAATCCTTCACCCTGCTCCTGTCTGCACTGCTCACGTTCAGCATGTTGACAGCGTGTTCAGGAAACAACAACAAGAATAACGAAGCATCCCCGAGCAATGCGGGCCCCAGCGGCGGAACAGACACCGCAACTAAGGCACCGGAGCCGGAGAAACCGACAGAGATCAAGATTATGCTTCCACTGAACACGTCAGAGACTCCACCGGATACGATTAAGACGGAAGTGGAGAAGTTAACGAATACGAAGCTCACCTATCAGTTCTACCCGGCGGATACGTATGAAGAGAAACTGAACTCCTCGTTCGCCACGGGCTCTCTGCCGCAGGTTACGTATTTGAAGAACCAGACCACTTTCCTCCAGATGAAAGAGTCGATCAAGGACGGGCAGTTCTGGGAGATCGGACCACTCTTAAGCGAGTTCCCGAATCTCAATAAGCTGAAGCCGGAAATTCTGAACAATACCAAGGTGGACGGCAAGCTGTATACCCTGTACATTGGACGGCCGCTGGCACGCCAGGGCATCATTTACCGCAAAGACTGGGCCGACAAGCTGGGCCTGAAGCCGCCGGCGAATGTGGATGAGCTGTTTGCCATGGCCAAGGCGTTCACGGAGCAGGACCCGGATGGCAACGGCAACAAAGATACCGTAGGTATCGTGGACCGTAACGAACTGGTCTATGGTGCATTCAAAACCGTATCCTCCTGGTTCGGCACACCGAACAACTGGGGAGAGAAGGATGGACAGCTGGAGCCGGAATTTACGTTCCCGCAGTATTTTGACACGATGGATTTCTTCAAAAAAGCCCGCGATGCTGGGTACATGAACCAGGATTTCGCGGCGACCAGTAAAACGGATGCGGTAAAAATGTTCGTCAGCGGCAAAGCGGGGATGTATATCGGGGGCTCGATGCAGGATATTGATACCCTGAACAAAGACCTGATTAAGAATTTCCCGGATGCCGTGCTGGATACGCACAGTATGGTTGCCGGACCGGACGGAAAGTTCGCGCAATGGATGATTCCGGGCTACAACAATGTGGTGCTGTTCCCGAAATCTGCAGTCAAGGATGAGGCAGAGCTGAAGAAAATTCTGGCGTTCTATGACAAGATGATGACTCCTGAGGTTGCCAACCTGATGTACTGGGGCATTGAAGGGACCCACTACACTGTCGTAGACGGCAGAGCCAAACCTGCTGATGACAAAGAGTTGATTGAGCGTGAGGTTAAGGGCTACAAGGACAGTGTAATCGGTGAAGCGGATACGAATGGCATGTACCAAAGTCTGAATGTGCTTCCAGGCCGAATCCATGCTGAAGAATTGCTGCTGGAGAATGTGAAGGTAGGTGTGGCTGATCCTACGGCTGCGCTGGATTCCCCTACCTATACTTCCAAGGGCGTAGAGCTTCAACAGATCATTACAGATGCCACATACAAATATATGTACGGACAAATCGACAAGGCCGGATTCGAAAAAGAAGTGCAGGCCTGGAAAGACCGCGGCGGCCAGAAGATTATTGAAGAATACAATGCCGTGTATAAGAAGTAGGCAGCAGTTTTGTAGTAACTGAATACAAATGAAGCTGAAAAGGCTGCTAACAACGGTAGTTCAGCAGTCTTTTCGGATTCTCTTGGCGAGCCGGCAGTCAGGCACCAATTATGAAGCAGAAAGGAAGAGTATTATGCAGGAAGTCTCCGCTCAGCCTGGTGTGGTTCCCGAGCTGAAGCCCAAGAGCTATAAGAGCAGCAGTGAGCTCAAAAAACGTCTGTGGAGAAACAAATTGCTCTACGTCATGCTGATTCCGGGTGTGCTGTATTTTGTGGTTTTTAAATATTTGCCGATGTACGGTCTGATCATCTCGTTTCAGGATTACAAGCCTTACCAGGGGATAACAGGAAGTGATTGGGTGGGGCTGAAGCATTTTCACCGTTTATTTGCGGAGCCGGATTTCCTTAATATTCTGGGGAACACCTTGATTTTGTTCGGAATGAACATTTTATTTTATTTTCCGGTTCCGATTATTCTGGCGTTAATGTTGAATGAGCTGAGAGGCAGCTTTTTCAAAAGAACCTTTCAGACGCTCATCTATTTGCCCCATTTCATGTCTTGGGTTATCGTTGTGTCGATTTCATTTGTCATGGTTACGATGGACGGCGGGATTATCAACGAGCTGCTGGCCTATTTCGGTTTTGAAAAGATTAATTTCCTGCTGAGTCCCGGCTGGTTCAGGCCGATGTATATCCTTCAAGTCATTTGGCGGGAAGCGGGCTGGGGGACGATTATTTATCTGGCTTCGATTGCGGCTATTGACCCCGGACTCTATGAAGCTGCACGCATGGACGGAGCCGGACGGCTCAGACAAATCTGGCATATTACCCTCCCGGCGATCCGCGGCGTCATCATTACATTGCTTATTCTGAAAATTGGTTCCGTGCTCGATCTTGGATTTGAACATGTATATCTGCTGCTGAACTCCATGAACCGAGAGGTTGCGGAAATTATTGATACGTATGTGTACACGGCAGGACTCAGACAAGGGCAGTTCAGCTATAGTACGGCTATCGGATTCTTCAAATCCGTGATCGGACTGATTATGGTTATGTCGGTCAACAAATTGTCCAAAAAAATGGGCGAAGAAGGCGTTTATTGAGAACCAGCGGGAGGAATTGAAATGGTAGAAGATCGCACGATCGGCGGCAGAATCTTTTCTGCTGTGAACTTTACACTGCTTGCCCTCATTACCCTGATCACCGTGCTGCCGTTTGTGCACGTGGTTGCCGGATCATTCACCACAAGCGCTGAGATTGCGGCCAACAAGTTTGTGCTGATTCCCAAGGTGTGGAGCCTTGACGCGTATAAGTTTATTTTCTCGACGGACACGATTTTTAGAGCAATGGGTGTTTCCATAGGGGTTACACTCGTTGGCACGCTGTTCAGTATGTTCATCACTGCCCTTATGGCCTATGGGCTCTCCAGAAGGGATCTGGACGGGCGCAATGTCTTCAACTTTCTCGTGGTGTTCACGATGCTGTTCCATGGCGGAATGATTCCCACCTTCCTGGTGGTGAAGGAGCTGGGTCTGATCGACTCGTATGCGGCCCTGATTCTGCCTTCGGCGATTAGTGCATTCAATATGATTATCCTGAAAAACTTCTTTCAGAATATCCCTGAGGGCCTTGAAGAATCGGCTAAAATCGACGGCTGCAACGACTTCGGCATCCTGTTCCGGATTGTGCTGCCCCTGTCCTTGCCGGCGATTGCAACGATTTCCCTGTTCTATGCTGTTACTTACTGGAACACCTACATGACTGCGATCCTATACCTGGATAATAGTGCGAAATGGCCCATTCAGGTGCTGCTCCGGCAAATCGTGGTGCTCGCGAGCGGGATGGACTACAGTTCCTCCCTGGATGCGACCAATCCGCCGCCGGATCAGACGATTAAGATGGCGGTTATCGTGGTGGCTACGCTGCCGATTCTGATGGTCTATCCGTTCCTGCAGAAGCATTTTGCCAAGGGTGCCATGCTGGGATCGATGAAGGGTTAGTAAGAGGTGCGGAGGGGGAGTTTGGAACTACAGGAGTGTTACTTATATAGTGGAAGGGGTATGGAGATGATAGGCAGTCTGCCGGTAACACCTATGGAATGGGCACAACAGGTCTGTGATTCTTTAATGGATACTTATAAAGCAGGAGAGCTGCCTCCAGCCCACCGCTGGCATTACCATCAGGGTGTGTTCCTATGCGGTATGGAACTATTGTGGGAAGCTGTCCAGGAGGACCGCTATATTGCATATATTCAGCAATACGTCGATGATCTGGTGGATGAGAACGGCAATTTGTATTTTGCCCGGGACGAGTTGGATGCGGTTCAAGCAGGATTGCTGCTGTTCACGCTGCATGAGCGGACCGGCCAGTCGAAGTACCGGATTGCCGCCGATAAGCTGCGCAACCTGCTGCTGACGCTGAACCAGACCTCGGAAGGCGGATACTGGCATAAAGATAAATATCCGAACCAAATGTGGCTGGATGGACTGTATATGGCCGGAGTATTCTCCATCAAATATGCCAATGCCTATGGCGGAACCGGCCTGCGAGAAACCGTACTGCATCAGGAGCGGCTGATGCGGAGGCATATGAAGGATGAGGCCACGGGACTCCTGTACCATGCCTGGGATGAGAGCAAACGCATGCCCTGGGCGAACCCGCAAACCGGCTGCTCCCCGGAGTTCTGGAGCCGGTCGCTGGGCTGGTACGGCCTCGCCGTCTCGCAGTTTCTGGATCTGCTACCTGCCGGCGATCCGGGTAGAGCGGAGCTCGCTGCCGAACTGGGCAGCTTCGTCGAAGCTCTCATCCGGTATCAGGATGGGGAGAGCGGACTGTGGTATCAGGTGGTCGACAAAGGCAGCCAGCCGGATAACTGGCTGGAGACCTCGGGCTCCTGCTTGTTCGTCTATACGATTGCCAAGGCTGTGAAGCACGGCATCGCTCCACCCGGGGCATTGGCCGCTGCCCGCAAGGGGTATGAGGGCTTGATCCGGGTGCTGCAGCCGGACGCAGAGGGCAGGCTGATTCTGCCCGACATCTGCATCGGAACATCGGCGGGTGATTACGAGAACTACGTCACCCGCCCGAAGGTCAGCAATGATCTGCACGGCGTGGGCGCACTGGTCATGGCGTGTGTGGAGATGCAGTCTTTGTATGGCGGAGCGGCGTCTGAGGGTTGAGAATAGCGCGGAGGGGGCGGCGGGATTATTCGCAGGAGGCTGTCGCCGCGCAAGTTAGGAGCACCGCCACCTGGCCAGAACCGGCCCCATCAGAGGTAGAAATACCTCTGGTTTCGTCCATCTGGCTCGGAACGGCCCCATCAGAGGTAGAAATACCTCTGGTTTCGTCCATCTGGCTCGGAACGGCCCCATCAGAGGTAGAAATACCTCTGGTTCCGCCTAACTGGCCCGGAACGGCCCCATCAGAGGTAGAAATACCTCTGGTCCCGTCCACCTGGCCCGGAACGGACCAATCAGAGGTAAAAATACCTCTAGTTCCGTCCACCTGGCCCGGAACGGACTAATCAGAGGTAGAAATACCTCTGGTTCCGCCTAACTGGCCCGGAACGGGCCCATCAGAGGTGAACCCTCGGAGGAAATTCCGTTAATTTCATGGAAGGAGTGTAGCGGGTGTTTAATATTGTCGATTATGGAGCCCTGCGGGACACTGGCGAACCCGCCACAAGCGCGATTGCGGCTGCGGTTGCAGCGGCGGGTGAGGCGGGTGGAGGGACGGTATATATCCCTGCGGGGACTTTTTGACCGGGGCAATCCAGCTCCGCAGTAATATTGAATTGCACTTAAGTCCGGGGGCAGTGCTGTCATTCAGCACCCTTCCGCAGGACTTTCCGGCAGTGGAGTCCAGATGGGAGGGTGTGAAGCGGGAGGTGCATTCCCCCTGCATCTTCGGTAAGGATTTGGTCAACATCTCCATTACCGGTAGCGGTACCATTAACGGCAATGGTACTCCGTGGTGGGAGAAGCACAGGAATCATCCGGAGCAGCTTGAGCATCCGCGCCCGACGTTGATCGGTCTCAGCGGTTGCCGGCGGGTTACCATCAAGGATGTGTCGCTGATGAATTCACCGAGCTGGACAGTGAATCCTATCGGCTGCAGCAATGTGACGATTGACAATGTATCCATCCTGAACCCGGCAGACTCGCCGAATACGGATGGAATCAACCCCGAATCCTGCTCGGGTGTTCATATCAGCAACTGTCACATTGATGTGGGCGATGACTGCATCGCGATCAAAGCGGGGACCGAAGACACACTGGAGCGTATTCCCTGCGAGAACATCACCATCACCAACTGCACGATGGTCCATGGACATGGAGCGGTTGTGCTCGGCAGTGAGATGAGCGGCGACATCCGCAATGTGACAATCAGCAACTGTGTGTTCAAGCAGACCGACCGTGGAATCCGCATGAAATCCAGACGCGGCCGAGGCGGGATTATTGAAGATATCCGTATCAGCAATATTGTGATGGAGGACGTTATTTGCCCTTTTACGCTCAATCTGTATTATTTCTGCGGACCACGCGGCAAGGAGAAATACGTCTGGGACAAAAATCCCTATCCCGTTACCGCTGAAACGCCTTGTTTTCGCCGGATTCATTATGCCAATATTACAGCCAAGAATGTCCATGCTGCTGCGGGATTTCTGTATGGACTTGCGGAGCAGCATGTCTCGGAGATTACATTCGCGAACGTGGATATCTCAATGGCGAAGAATGCGGTACCCGGAGCTCCGGATATGATGACAGGGCTTGAGCCGATGAAGGGCCGGGGCTTTTATCTGGGATATGTACGGGATGTGCAATTCCACCAGGTGACGGTTGAGAATCACGAAGGCCCAGCTTTCTACATTGAGAACGGGGAAGAGGTCGAGCTTATGAACTGCCGGTCCAAAAACACCGTCAAACCGGAAAAGCTGATCGAGCGGGTTACAGTTGAGCCGGTCAACAGTTAAGTGAAAAGTATTGATATGAAGCCGTGGCCCGTTTGGGGGCTGCGGTTTTTTTTGCTGCTTAAGTTCGAAGGGGAAAGGTAATAGATAATAGAAGGTTTGCTTTTGCCGGGTTGGTTCGGGAAAACGTTTTGCAATATAGAACGCTTGAGGCTATAATTAGTACCAAGTACTAAGATCAGATACTAAACTATGGGGTGATACTTTTGAAGGGTGCCAAAATTACCGCAATCGGAGCTTACGTTCCGGCCCGGAGACTTACGAATAGCGATCTGGAGCAGATCGTGGATACCGATAATGAGTGGATTGTCCAGCGGACCGGAATCCGTGAACGCCGAATTAGCCGTGAGGATGAATACACCAGTGATTTATGTGCAGCCGCTGTGCTGGATCTGATGAAACGTTACGGTAAAAGCGTGCAGGATGTCGATATGATTCTCGTGGCCACAAGCACGCCTGATTTCCCTTTTCCTTCGGTTGCATCCATTCTGCAGAACCGTCTGGGGATTCAGCCTACAGCCGGAGCAATGGACATGAGTGCAGCCTGCGCCGGATTTGTCTATGCGCTGCATACGGCACATGCCTACGTGGCTTCCGGTCTGCACCGCAAGGTGCTGGTTCTTGGGGCGGATGCGTTATCTAAAATTACAGACTATACCGACCGGAGCACCTGTATCCTTTTTGGTGACGGGGCTGGGGCTGTGCTGGTGGAGAGCGATGAACAAATGGATGGCTTCGCCGGGTTCCATCTGGGCAGTGACGGCAGCGGGGCGCATCATGTATACCGCACAGGCCTGTCGCACAGGGTGAATGAGATAGATCTTATAGACACTGGCAAGCTGGTGCAAAATGGCCGTGAAGTGTTCCGCTGGGCGGTACGTACCGTGCCTCAGGGTGTGCAGCAGGTGCTGAACCATGCCGGAATCAGCCTGGACCAGGTGGACTGGTTCATTCCGCACAGCGCCAATTTGCGGATGATTGAACCGATCTGTGAGCGGTTGAATTATCCTTTTGAGCAGGCATTATACAGTCTTGAATATTTCGGGAATACTTCAGCCGCCAGCATTCCGCTTGCCCTGGATCTTGGTATCCGCGAGGGTAAGGTCGTGAACGGCCAGCAGATTCTGCTGTATGGCTTTGGTGCGGGGTTAACGCATGCAGGGCAATTGGTGAAGCTGGCACTGGCCCCCGAGGTCTCACCTCCCACCCCTCTCTAACCGAAAAATGACGCCCAAAACCAGAAAAACAGTGCCTTGAACCCTTACAACAAATAAGGGATTATATTATCGAAAGTGTTTTCGAATAGTGTTGTCTGCTTAAAAAAGTAAAAGTTTCGCCGGAGGGAGGACTGCTGAGAGTACTGTAAGGTCGTTACAGATTTCTAAGATCGCCATGGGTAGCTGACGTTGCTGATGATGATAGTGTGAGGGTGCTGCATAAGTACTTTAGCTGCTTGGATACTTAAGGGCCTTCAAAGGAAAGCGAGTATGCTGGTGAGGCTCACCGTTAATAGAAAGCTGACGTCAAGGGTTCACCAGCTCGCGGCAAGCCTGCTTTCGGGTTAACCGGTCAAACGGCTGCCGCAGGATTCGCGGACGATCAGCGCCGGTTCGACGACAAAGGAACCGCCGTCCGACTGATTGTTGATGAGGTCGAAGAGCATATGTGCCGCGAGTACACCGAGGCGTTCTTTGTTCTGGCGGATGGTGGTCAGTGTGGGGCTGGTGTATTTGCAGGCTTCGATATCATCACAGCCGATGATGGCCACATCCTCGGGGATCCGCAGGCCCTGTTCCTTCAAGGCCCGGACCGCACCCAGGGCGAGCAGATCGGAGGCGGCGAAGACCGCTTTTGGCAAGCTTCCGGTCTTCAGCAGCTGCTGCATCGCCGCGTAGCCGCTGGATTCGAAGAAGTCGTCCCCATGCACGAACCACTTGCGGTTCAGGGTCAGGCCGAAGCTTTCAATCGCTTTTACGTATCCGGCTTCCCGCTGGTTGGAGATCTCCGAGTCCGCCGTACTTCCGATGAACCCAAGCTCTCTGTGCCCGAGCAGATAGAAGTGCTCCACCACCTTGGAGGCGATCTGGAAATTGTCCGACATCACAAATCCGGACTTTGTGCCTGTCAGCTCCAGGTCTACGCCGATGCAGGGGATGCTGCTCCTATCGAGATCGCGGATCGCCGGCTCCATCTTTTGCCCGGAGATAATGACGCAGCCGTCGACATTAAAATGCAGACAACGGGAGTAATAATCTCCGCTGCTAATGAACTTCTCGTTGGAGAAGAAGATCAGATCGTAGCCCAGCACACCCATCTGCTTCTTGAAGGAATTCAGCACCTCCACAAAAAATGGATGCGTAAATTCAACATTAAGCTCACCGGCAAAAATAACCCCGATCAGGCTGGACTTCTTGGTGGCAAGTGTCTTGGCGGAGTTGGAGGGGGAGTATCCGGTCTGCTCGATAATTTCCATGACCCTCTTTTTTGTTTTTTCGGAAACATCGCTATAATTATTCATGATTTTCGAAACGGTAGAGACGGAGACACCCGCCATTTCAGCAATTTTTTTAATATTCATTTGCATGGAAATCCAACCTCCGCTTATCCGTGCATTCAGTCCAAAAGACTGCTACGCCGCGCTTATTCATGAATTTAAGTCTATTCAACTTGCCGTAGCAAGTCAAACGGATATTGTATGAGAAGTGCGCGGACGGGCATGGGTTGCACGAATTAGAGGGTGTTGGCGCAGATATTTTCGAAACCGATTTCGATTTTACGCGGGAATGAACAATAGGACTTCGGGAGGGAATGAACAGGATGAAGAAAAAGGTATCCGGTCTGCTTGCTGCCATGGTTCTGGCCTCAGGGCTTTTGTCACCGCTGGGCAGCGGCGGGGGCCGCGCAGAAGCTGCCTCCGGTCAGACGGCAGAGAATGATTCAGCTTTGCAGACAAACAGCGTAACGGCAGCGGAGGGGAATCCATCCGGCTACGCTGTATTGAAAGCGTTTACTGATGTGCCGGCAGATAGCTGGGCAGCCCGTGGGGTTCAGCGCTGGAGCGGGAATGGAGTTGTCAGCGGCTATGGGGACGGCACGTTCCGGCCCAATGCTCCGGTGACGAAAGCGGAATTTGCCGTGATGATTAACCGCATCTTTAACTACACCGTGGAAGCTGCCACCCTCCCTGCTGATGTACCTGCATCTGCATGGTACAGGAGCGATATTGCCAAGGGCATCGCGGCAGGCTATTTAAGCACGGGCAAGGACAATCATCTGACACCCGCAGCTCCGTTAACGCGTGCCGAGGCGGCCGTGGCTTTGCAGAAGATTTTCAAGCTGGAAGCGGGAGGGCAAACGGCTTACACCGATTTGACCGGAGTGGACAGCGAGGTAGGGGAAGCAGCGGCGGCACTTGCGGCCGCGGGATATATTAAGGGCTATCCGGGCAGCTTGTTCAAGCCGGAGGGGAGAATATCCCGTGCGGAGCTCGCAGTCCTTGCAGATCGGATGGTGCCGGGGCTGCTGCGCTCGAAAGGGGAAGCCACACTTGGAAAGGTGCAAGGAAATGTGGTGCTGAACCAAGCCGGGATCACACTAAAAGACACCGTGATTGAGGGGAATCTCTACCTCACGGAGGGAATTGGTGAAGGGAATGCCCTGCTTGAAAGGGTAAAAGTGACGGGCACAACCTTTATCCGCGGCGGCGGTGAGCACAGCGTGGGTCTCCAGAACAGTGAGATAGGCAGAGTGCAGGCTGCCAAGCCTGATGGAAAAATCCGCATTTATGCCAGTGGCACCACCTCGGTTGGAACGGTGCAGCTGAACTCGGGAGCTACGCTTGAGGAGAACGGACTAACAGGAGCGGGATTCACGGATGTGGAAATCTTAAACGGTGTTAAGGCAGCAGCGTTAAAAGGCAGCTTCTCTGCTGTCTCCACAGCAGGATCAGTTAATGGCGGCCTTAGACTGATGCTCTCCGGCAAGGTAAGCAAGCTAACCCTGGGCAGTCCGAGCCAGGTTATGCTGGCAGATGATGCCCGGGTCGCAGAGCTGCTGCTTGCCGCGACTGCCAAGGGCACTTCCCTTCAGGGCAGCGGCACCTTCGGCGCTGTTCTGAACAACGCTGAAGGCGTCACCGCCGGCGGCGTTCCGCTGAAGCAGGGCAGCAGCGGTGCAGTCACCGTAACGCCAGCCGCGACCCAGGTGCCGGCCGGCTCATCCGGCACGGTCACGCCAACCGCAACGGCTACACCGGCCGCAACGGCTAAGCCGACCGCGACAGCCACACCAACGGCTAAGCCAACTCCAACTCCTGCGGCCGATCCTTGGACGCTGGTGTGGAATGACGAGTTCAACGACAATACCATAGACCCGGCGAAGTGGACCTATGACCTCGGGGACGGCACGGCAGTCGGCAATCCGGGCTGGGGCAACAATGAGTTGGAATGGTACACCAATGAAGCGAAAAATGTGAAGGAAGCGGACGGAAAGCTGATCATTACCGCCCGTAAAGAAGCACAGGGAGGCAAGGAATACACCTCCTCCCGGATCAAAACGAAGAATTTGTTCAGCAAGAAATACGGTAAATTCGAAATCCGGGCTAAAGCGCCTGTAGGCAAAGGCTACTGGCCGGCGATCTGGATGCTGCCGGCGAACTATGTCTACGGTTCATGGGCGGCCTCCGGAGAAATCGATATTATGGAAAGCTGGGGCAGCCGTCCAGGCACGGTTGCGGGTACGATCCATTACGGTGCCCAGTGGCCTGACAATGTATATTCAGGCAAGGAATATGTATTGCCGGGCAACTCAACGATAGAGCAGTTCCACACCTATTCCATGGAATGGGAGCCGGGGGAAATCCGCTGGTATGTGGACGGCGTACTGTATTCCACCAAAAATGACTGGTATAGCCTAAGTAACGGCCAGCCGGTGAACAACGCTTATCCGGCACCGTTCAACCAGGAGTTTCATCTGCTGATGAACCTGGCGGTGGGTGGGAATTTCGACGGCAACCCTACAGCGGAGACGGTATTTCCGCAGACCATGGAAATCGATTACGTCAGAGTCTACGAGTTGACAGGCCGCCCTTACCGCGAGCCGGTACCCGTCACGATTGCGAAGGAGCCGTATCTTGAAGGTTCACTGCCGCCGCTTGCAGATGGCAACCTGATTCATAACAACGGCTTCACCGAGCAGACGGGGGGCGATGCCGGAATGGGCATCCCGAATACCGCCCATTGGGTGCTGTATAAGGAAGCCGGAGCGGAAGCGGCGGTATCGCTTGATCCGATTGGCGGGCAGAATTACCTTAAGGTGAATATAACCAGCCCTGGGGGCAATTCCTACTCCATTCAGCCACAGGCCATTGTGTCGCTGGCCAAAGGAAGAACCTACAAGCTCAGCTTCGACGCGAAGACGGATACTTCGCGGAATATCAGCGTCCGGCTGACGGGCGGGCAGTCCCGTGGTTATCAGGCCTATTCACCGTCACTTAAGGCCGAGCTGACTTCATCGCTGAAGCATTTCGAAACCATGTTCCAGATGAAGGAGAACTCCGACATTGCCGCCCGGGTAGAATTCAACTTGGGTACAAATGCTTCTCCGGTATGGTTCGGCAACGCGCGTCTCGAAGAGATCGACAGTATTCCATTCGATCATGACCGGGCGAAAACGCCGCTGGGCAGCGGCAACCATCTGTACAACGGCACCTTTGATCTGGGCGAGCCGAACCGGCTCAGCTACTGGCATGCCGAAGCCTCCGGAGGAGCAGCGGTCAGCCCGAAGGTGGACGATGCAGGCCGCTTAAACCTGCAGATCAGCGGTTCTGGCAGTGGGGACTCCGATGTCCGTCTGTTGCAGAAAGGGATATTCCTGGTGCAGGATCAGGATTATAAGCTTACCTTTGACGCGGATGTGCCTTCCCCGCGTACTGCAGTAATTGAGCTGCAGGGCAGAGATGGCACGGTCTACGCTTCTAAGACAATCCCTCTGAAGAAGGGAGCCCAGCAGGTGGAGGCTGTATTCCCTGATCTCGCGGGAGCAACCGATACGCTGGGACAATTTGTACTCCATCTTGGCGGAGCCGCGGGCACCATCCAGCTGGATAACTTCCTGCTGGTGCGGACCAGCTTCTACTATGATCCTTCGCTGGTTTATTACCCGCTGTTGAACGGGGATTTCAGCTTTGGCTTTAACAGCTGGGAGCGGCTGCTGACGGAGCAGGGCGGAGCAAGCACCGCTGCGGTTACGAAAGGGGCAGCCACATTTCAGATTACCAATACCGGAAGCCAGCCCTATTCGGTAATGCTGTTCCAGAATGGGCTGAAGGTTGCCAGCGGTCAGGATTACGTCCTTGAATTCGATGCAAGTTCAAGTGTTGCCCGGCAAATTAGTATCAGAGCGGAGAATGCTTCGATTCAGCCTTCTTTTGCCCAGATCGTGAAGATTACACCGGATACCGCTCATTACAGATTCGAATTCCGCCAAGGGATCAACGACACCCTGTCGCTGAAATTCCTGCTGGGCAAGGTGGATGGTGTGAGTGTTGCACAGGCGCATGAGATTATGATCGACAATGTGAAATTGGAGATCAAGAATGCGCCGGCCAAGCCGCAGGAGCTGCTCGGTGACAGTACGAATAATCGGGTATCCCAGCCGGTAGAACTGACTTTCACTGAGAATGCAGCCTGGCGCAGCAGCATCAAGACGGTGAAGGTGAACGGCACTGCGCTTGCAGTGGGGCAGTACACCGTAGAAGCAGGCAAAATTACGATAGCCGCAGCTGCTTTCCCGGCTGAAGGCAGCTATATCATTTCGGTGGAAGCTGAAGGCTATGTCAGTGCTGCCGTATCCCAGACTATTCTGGCGAATGACAACAATCTGGTCGTGAACGGTTCATTTGCCAGCGGTAAAAGCGGATGGTCTACCTGGTCGGGAGAAGGCGGGGTATCTTCGTTTAACGTCAATGAGGGTGTTGCGGAGATAGGGATTTCTGTTGCCGGAACGGCCGCCTGGCATACGCAGTTTTTCCAGGAGGGCATTCCGCTTCAGGCCGGCAAGACCTATGAGCTCAGCTTCAAAGCCAAGTCGACCGTTCCAAGACAGATTATCGTGGAGTACAGCGGCACCTCTGCTGCAGCGTCGCAGGCGAAGTTCGAGGTTTCCGCGACCTGGGCGACCTACAGCGCACAATTTACCGTAGATAACAATAGTCCGCTGAAGCTGAATTACCTGATCGGTGCGGCCATGGGCGACAACAAGACGGCGAATAGCACGCCGCATACGCTCTCCTTTGACGACATCAGGGTTACAGAAGTGGAAGGCGGAGGTGGTGCTCCTGTGGAACCGGCCAGCGGTACGCTGGATAATGGAGTCTTCGATGCAGCAAAAGGCCTCTCTGGATGGACGCAATACTTCGATGGCACTGGATCTGCTGCTGCGGTGAACGGAGAACTGTCTGTCGCGCTGACGGGTACGGGAACAGCCAATTACAGTGCACAGGTGGATTATGCCAATTTGAAGCTGGTGCAGGGCAAGACGTATACGCTGAGTTTTGAAGCCCGCTCCGATTTGGACCGTTTGATTGAAGTTGCTGTGGAGCATAAGGGCGGGGATTTCACGAAATATTTACCGGCAAAAGCTGTCGCATTGACGGGCAGCATGAGCACTTACAGCTACACTTTCACCATGGCGGGCGGCACGGATGCCGGAGCGCATCTGGTCTTCCTCATGGGTCTGATTGCAGGCAACAGTGACAGCACTAACAGCGCGATACAGGCAGGCCATCATATTTTTATTGATAATGTAAGATTGGCAGAAGCTCCGTAAGGGGCATAAGTATTCTATTTAAACGTCAAACAGCCGAAGTCCTGTGATTCAGGATCTCGGCTGTTTTTTACGTGGAGATGAGGGGAATGATGCAGAATGCCCTAAGATTCTTTAGGAATCAGTTCGAAAATTTTGCCGGTTTCCAGTGCTTCAATCAGCTTCAGCAGCCAGCGGTAGTATTTAATCGCTTCTTCAATTTTGACTAGGCATCTATGGCGGAGCCGAGCAGATCCACACCATGGTCCGCAAAGGCATGAAGGAGGACATGCCGGCAGTCTATCGGTTCTTGGATCAGTTCCAATGGACAGCTGAGGATATGGCACAGGTAATGGTGGATATCCAGGGAGGCATGTCACCCGAGGACGCGGCGAAGGTCTGGGTTTCGGAGCATGAGAATCAAGTAAACAGCTGGATAGCCGGCATCGAATAACTGTTCTTTTGAATCTGCGGAATTTTGCAGCAGCTAAAAATGTATGCTATGATGTATGGAACATAAGGCTACAAATTTGTAACTTGTACGCTAAAATTCTGTTCCTTCATATTACATGCACTAATCAGATTCATTTATTAGACACCCCGTAAGGGGTGTTTTTCTTGAAATACAAGAATTTATATGATTCGCGCTGGTCCAAGGATGCAAGAAAGGAGGCCGCTCCATGACGGAGACCATTAATGCCTGGATCGATTGGCTGCTGCAATCACTCGGACTCAGCGGACCGTATATCCTGTTCGTCACTATTCCGCTAGCCATATTGCAGAGTCTGTTCGGATTTTTCCCCCTGGCGATCCTTATTGTCCTTCATGTGTCTGTATTTAATGTAATCGGAGGAATGGTCATCAGTTGGCTGGCCTGCAATTTGGGGGCAATCCTCACCTACTTCCTCTTTCGGCGGTTTCTCTTCGACTGGTTCGACCGGAAATGGCGCTCCAAGCTGAAGCGGTATGACAAGTGGCAGCGCTACCTGGACCGTTATGGTATCTGGACACTGGTGCTGCTGCGGACGGTCCCGGTCGTACCCAGCAATATTATTAACTTCATGTCGGCCGTGTCGCCGATTAAGGTACCGGCTTTTATCTGGGGGACGGTTCTTGGCAATCTTTCTTATATCTGGCTGTTCGGAACGATCAGTTCAACACTTGTTGTACCAAGAGAGGAATGGAACAGGTTCTTGACCTGGTATGGGGTATTTGTCGTTGTTCTTATTGCTATCTTTATCCGCCGCCACTGGGGACATCTGCAGGAGGATAGGCGGAGCCGGATGGAATAGCGATTGTGGCAAAATAATGAGGAATGTTTCTTACGGGAATGTACCCGGGGAACATTCTTCTTTTTTTTACCGTTCCCGAATAGCCTATAGTAACCGGAGGCAGCTTGACCTCCGGGAAGGCGGGGAGGGACAGAGGGGATGGGCAGAATTAAAAAATGGGGGAGCCGAAGCGCAAGAGTCCCGGGTTTGCGGCGGCTGCGGCTACCCAAGCTCAGCTGGGACGGCATTCCGAGAGCCGCGGGACGGAGCCCGGCGTTCAAGGCCAGGCCAACGAAGGATGGCATCCCAAGATTTGCAGGCGCAAGTCCGGCATTCCGGGCCAAGCCCTCCAAAGCGGGCGGCCGGCAATCCGTTCAAGGGGGACGGTATGGAAAGCCGAAGCGCAGAATTCTTCTCCGTCTGCCGGGCCGGATGGAGAGGGGGAACATGGCCTCTGTGTCGAAGGGACCGAGTCAGAAACCGCGTAATCGGGGCAGATTCTGGATTATTTTCAGTCTGGTGCTTATTCTGTCGGTCATGCAGAGCCTGCGTTATGTGGAAAAGAATTTACGGCCGCCTATTCTTCATTTGGCGCAAATCCGTGTGAAGCAGATTGCCACGGAATCGATTAATAAGGCGATCACCTCCCAAGTGGCCGACAAGGGAAACGCCGAAGCACTGATTGACTGGAAAACGGACAAGAACGGTAAAATATCAGGCTTTATGCTTAATTATAAGGAGCATATGCGCATTACCTCACAGGCGGCAGAGGTGATACAATCCACGTTGAAGGAGCTGCACAATCAGACAGAGCATATTCCGCTAGGCCAGGCATTGGGAAGCTCGCTGATTGCCTCCTACGGTCCGAATGTGCCGGTCAAGATTGAACCGCAAGGTGCGGTGAAGGTGGAGCTGAACACCCGGCAGCAGGATGCCGGAATCAATATGATTCTGGTCGAAGTCTATATTCATATCGTCACAGAAGTGGCAGTCATTATCCCGTTCGATGTAGAACCGCAGGTTGTGGATACGGAAATTCCCGTTTCCTATCTGATGGTGGTGGGCGATGTCCCGATGTACTACTACGATAACCAGGGTCAGCCTGTCGGAGAGAATGGCAGCAACGCGCCTGGAATTGCCATCCCCGCTCCTCCCACAGGCGGGAGCCAGACAGGGCCATCGGTTCCAAGCGGAGGCAACGCGGGAAATAACAGTTCCACAGGCGGAATGGACGATTCTAAGAATTCCGGTACACCGAATACCAATCCTGCGGGAGACGAGACAGGCAGCAGCTCCGGTATGGACAGTCCATGAAATCACTCCGGATTCGTTCCGCCTGAAAGTTTATCTTAAATGTGAGGGATATACCAGATATTTGGCTCATACACTGTAGGCAGCATCATTTTTACCTAAATGGAGAGTGAGCCCTGATGTCATATGAATCTGATTATTCTGCCAGCATAGAACGTCTGGCGGGCAGATATAGGTACTTGGAGCAGGAAGGACTGCTTCCACTACCGGTGAAAGACGGCGTAACTCTGGTGGTCCTGCTGCGTCATGCCGGGTGGGCTGCGGAATGCCTGAATCTTCTTCATCAGCATTCCGGTGCTTCCGTTACGCTGATTGGTGTTGCCATGAATCGGGATTTCCCGCTGCCGCCCTTAGCGGAGGCTTTTCCGGGGGTGACCTGTATTCCCTATGAATCCGGAAATGATGGGGTGAACGAAGCCCTGGCTTATGCCGGGACCTCTTATGTCGCGCTAATTGAAGATACGGTGATGGTGTCTCCGGGCTGGATTGGCCACCTGCTGTGGCCTTCAATCGATGTTCCGGTTGTCCAGGTCATTGCGCCCCGCTCCTCTACAGAACTTGGGGAGGGGAGGGAGCAGCTGCATTTTGGCACCGATCTGGAATTGTCCGCTTATGTCAGCCATAGCCTGGGACGGCAGCAGGGCGGCTGGCATGAGGTGGAAGTGTTGGGCGGCTCCTGTCTGATCTTCACGCGGGAACTGCTGCTGCGGGTCGGCGGGTTCGATCCGGGGCTTGTCCGGCGGCAGCTGATGGTGGCCGACTGGTGCCTCCGGGCCCGGCAGCTGGGAATTCGGCTTGCGCTGAGTGATGCCGTATATGTTCATTCGCTTCATCCGCTAGAAGCGGATCACGAGGGCAAGCAGGAAGGGGAGCAGGCTTACCTGGCCAAATGGGGACTGGATGCCAGTGCAGTGAAGATGGATACAGATGCGGGTATTCTTCCGGTGCCTGCGGATGTATCCATTTTGCTGCCAAGGCCCGGGATACCGCTTGGAAGATCGGCGGTTGCCCCGGTTCCGCTCGTCACAGCAGTCGTCTTTTCCGATGAAATACTTACCTCCGGGCAGTCTCTTCGATCCCTGCAGCGGCTGCAAGAGCAGCAGAGTTATGGCAATATCCGCTGGGTTTGGGTCAGGGACATCCGCAGTGAAGCTCTCCCGGAAATTGCTGTGCGGGAGCAGGATGCGGTCATAGCCGTTCAAGGCGAGAAATCCTGGCTTCATGCGCTGGAGAATGTCTCCGCCTTATACGGGAGCGAGATTGTAGTGTATCTCTCTGCTTCCGCTGATTATGACACGCATTATGTGGAGCGGATTGCCGGGGCTGTCCGGCATGGTTCAGCCGACCTCGTAGTCAGCCGGACGGGTTCGGCAATGGAGGAGACTGCAACTGATCATGGATGGCCTGGTCCGACCGCGAAGAAGCTTCCACTGGAACGGATTGCGCACAGGAGTGGAATAGTCCCGGGCCGCATCACCAGGGGGGAGCCCCCTTACAGTCTTCTGCTTGCGCCCGGGCCTTCCCTGGCTATAGGGTATACAGGCGGTCCGCCTGAGCTCAATGCCAGCAACATGCAGGCAGGCGGGGAGGTATGCTTATGAACTATTTGATTCTCAGCCGCGTCTCCTGGGAAGAGTATCCATATAAAAGACTGCTGGATCTTTTGCCGGAGCGGGCAGACATCTGCTTTGCCGGAGGGATGACGCCTGAGCAGCAAGCCTGTAGCGGAATCCGGCCGGTGGCCCTGACGGAGTTGAATACTTGGGATGGCGGGAGTTTTACACTGCTTGTCTCTTCCCCCTACTGGCTGCCCGATGTGCTGGCCCTGCAGCCAGCCTACACAGTGGCTCTGCTGGAGCCGTGTCCCGAAGGCGAGAACGAGATCATGTGGGAAAAATACAGCGCATTGCTTGCCGCCCGAGCAGACCTGGTAGGCACGGTTTCGGAACGGTTATACCTGGAGCAAAATCTGTGCAGACCGAGGGTGGTCTATCTCAGCGGAGATTATCCGTTGTCTTGCGGGCTGCTCCGGCGGGGAGAACGGCTGTTTTTTCTGTCTGACTATGAGGAGGTTTGGACACGTGCACTTACCGGATTGTGGCAGCCGGCCTGCTCCGGGGCAGGGGACTGGCTTGTCATTCAGCGCCGCCTAAGAGCAGACTTCTACGTGTCCATGTGCGGGAAGATGCCTCATCAGCCTACGGTGCATTATTTGGCCGCCACCTATTTATATTTGTTGGGAGATGAAGCCGCCGAGCGGTATTTGGCGAAATCTTTTGAACTGATGCTGCTGCATGACTATACCGATTGCCTTCACTCGCACTACCGTTTCTTCTCGGCCATTGAGGCCAAGAAGGGCAATCTGGCGCTGGCGGTTGCCCAGTACGAAATCACGGCGTTTACCGAGGAGGAAAGAAGTACAGCTGTACAGATGAGAAGGTGGCTGGACAGTGGAGACTCCGGACTGCTTCAGGCGGAACTTTACCGCGTGAATGAGGACGTCGCAGAGGCGATCCGCGTTCTGGAGAACTTGTCCTGCCCTGAGGCGCAGCCGCTGCTGCTGCAGAATTACATCGCCTCCTTCCAGTGGGAAAAAGCACTGCAGCTTCAGCGTCTAGCGGCGCTCAGCAGCAGCGAGGCCGGAGTCATCCCGCTGCCTGGCGGTGCAGTGCTCCAGGGTGGCGGGATGCCGCCCGCAAGCACGGCCCTGCTGGCAGGGACCGAAATTCCCTCCTATGGCGGCGTTCAACTACCAGTCATTGAAGGTACGATGCATCTGCTGCATGGCAGAAGACATGCGGCGATCCGCAGCTTTCTGCGGGTGGCAGGTGCAGGCGGCGAGGCGCGGACATTATTCGCCGAGATGGCCGACCTGGAGGAAGCAGCAGGACGATTGAAGGGGGGAGCCGATGATGAGCAAGGATAAGCCGCTGCGCAAAACCTCCGGAAATCGTCTTACCGCCATGATGCAGGTAAGGAATGAGAGCGGACGTTATTTGGAACAAGTGCTTGAGGAACTGAGCGGTTTTGTGGACGATATTGTCATTGTTGATGACGCCAGCACGGATGACACGGCACGGTTGTGCCATTCTTTTGCCAAGGTGACAAAGCTGGTAACACTGGAAGGCCCGCTGTTCCACCGGGAATGGGAGCTGCGGCAGACGCTCTGGGAGCTGGCGGTGTCCACGGACCCCGACTGGCTGCTGTCCGTGGATGCCGATGAATTCTATGAAGAAGAGGCCAAACGGGAAATGCGCCGCCTGATTGATCAGGATGCGTACGATTCCGTGGCGTTCCGGCTGCATGACTTCTGGGGCGGTACGACGCATTACCGTGAAGATGAGCACTGGAACATTCATACCAAGCATACCCGGACGCTGGTCCGGTATCTGCCACAATTTTATTATTTTACACCGCAAATGAATCATCATGTCCCCCGCCTGCCGCTGTCTTACGCCGTTCTGCCCGCTTTCTTCGCAGAGCTGCGTGTGAAGCACTATGGCTGGGCGCTGCCGCCTGAAGCCCTCCGGCAAAAATATGAGCGCTACATGGAGCTGGACCCCGAGGGGAAATGGGGCAGCCTGGAGCAGTACCGCTCCATTTTGGACGACAACCCCAATCTGGTGGAGTGGCAGGAGAGGCGGGAGCATGAAAGACCGGAATAGGTGCAGCAGCGAATAAGTTGCAGGAAGCAGCGGATTGGCGATTGCTATTGAAGATAATGCAGTGGAAACATTTCACTTCATCATAATCCGTCGCGGAGAGCCGATCTGACGAGCAGCAGCCAGGGAATGCTTCCCCGGGGATTCTTACCGGGAAAGGCTTCTGCCGCCAGTAGCAGCCTATGATAGCTGAGGCCCAAGGCTGCTGCTGCGCTTCCCGATTGCTGCAGCGCCTTCCCTGCAGCCGGATCAAGCTGCGGCACTCTCCCGCAGGAATCAGATACAGCTGCATAGAGCAGCCATTCTGCTGCACAAGTTGTGCCGAGGTATTGCTGCGCATGACTGCTGTATATAGAGCACCACTGCTCCCTGAAGGGAGCAGGTGCTTGCAGCAGTCCGCGCAGCAGCGGCTGAGGCAGGCGGCACCACTGGAACAGAGAGGGAGACGTGTTCCTGTATAGCGTCAGCAGACTGCTCCAGGCTCCGGCCTGAAGCAGCAGCTGTGCAGCGTAGGACAGGCCGGGAAAAGTTATCGGCTGGATCGCCGCTGCACCGGCCGGATGATCCGCATGGCCTGGCAGTTTCGCTGCCGGATCACCGGAGGGATCCGTATGGCTCTGCTGCGGCCATGCCGGATCGCCGCCACCGGATTCCAGTCCTATCCGGTGGTGTACCGCCGCGAGGCCTGGCCTGAGAGGGGCCAGGCGCGCGAGCCACTTCCCTGCAGCTACGGCGTCGCCGGTGCGGCAGGCCCAGGCCCACAGATAGCCGTGTACCCACGGCTGCTCCGGGCCTTCCCGCAGCAGCCGCTCCAGCGGAGCCGCAGCAGCTGCATCCAGCATCTGCGTGTGCCGGAACAGTTCCGGCAGCACACGCAGGATGGCTTGCACCGAAGCCGGCAGCTGAGGTGCAGCGGCCAACACCTGCAGCCATTCCCAGGCATGGGCATTCAGTGCTGCAGGGATACATCTGCCCAGCAGTTCTGAAGGCATGGCCTGAAGGGTCTGCCGGGTCAAGGCAGTCAGGCGCTGTTCCTCTCCTGCCAGCAGGCAGAGGGGAACAAGCTCTGCCCAAGCAGCAGCGCAGCCGGCATCATAGCCTATCGCCTGCTCCCAGCAATCTGCCGCTTCCTCATAGCGGAGCAGCCGCTCACAGACCTGGCCCATCACCACGCAGGTCCGGCTGGTCCCGCTGCCGGAGGAGGAGGGATATTTCTGCGCGGTGTCTCCGCTTTGCAGTGCTATTTTCAACAGATGGTAAGGCTTCTGTAATTCTCCTTCTTCCAGGAGCAGAACAGCATAACTCTCCAGCAGATCCGTGAAATCAGGAAATAGGCGGAGACCGGCTTCATAGGCGGTTTTGGCCTCTTTAGTGCGTCCGCAGGCCTGCAGGGCATAAGCCGTTTTCATATAAATATCGGCAAGATAGCCGGAGCCTGCAGGGGCTGTCTTCAGCAAAGGAAGCAGAAGTCCGGCGGCAGTCTCATACGCTCCTTGCTGGTAATGTTCAGTCCCCAGGGCGTACTGAAGGGGAATGCTCTCCGGATCATGCTGCAGTGCGGTTTGGATCAATTCGAGATTACGGGCAGTTTTGTTCTTTGCGCGCAGCTCCTCATCCAGATAGCCGTAATGCCGGACAGGCAGCGCTGCTGCGTAGGCGATCTTTCCGTCCGGCAGCGCCCAGATACTGCTTGCAGCTTCTTCATGGATACTCCCCTGGAAGACAATGCGTTCATCGTTGCGGAACAGCCGGCAGACATTGTCCGTGACATAGTCCCCGCTATCCGCTTCTCCTACATAATGGATAAAAGGCAGGAAATAGCCGTCTACCTGCTCTGCGCCGAGCAATTCGTTCAGAACATCGGCCCGCCAGCCGCCAGCCGCCTCGTCGGCGTCAAGCACTAGAACCCAGGAACAGGAGGACTGCCGCAGTGTCCGGTTCCGGGCTTTGGCGAAATCCCCCTCCCAGGGAATTTCAATCACCTGTGCCCCGAAGCTCAGGGCCACCTCCATGCTGTTGTCGGAAGAACCCGTGTCGGCAATGATGATCTCCGACACCAATCCTGCAACCGAAGCCAGGCAGCGTTCCAGATGCTGAGCTTCATTCTTGACGATCATACACAGGGATACATCCGGGATAGACATCTTCACACCTGCCCTCTCTAGTCTGTTACCCGTGGAAGCGGGAGCAATAGACGCGCTCTACCAGCAGCGGGATGCATGGGTGCCGAAGGGGCGACCGAGGCCAGCGCGCCGTCAGCCAGCAGAATCCAGGTCCGGCTGCGCTGATATATCGGGTGTGCGGTCATGCCGGCGCTGCCAGCGGCCATGTCCGAAGCCAGACCCAGCAGGCCGGCCAGATCTTCACCGTTTAAGCTTCCGGCAGAAGCGGCAACGGTTTCTTGAAGCGACTTGACGCAGGAGCTGCTGTCATTCGCGGCCCCCGGGTCCATTTGCCCAAGTGCACTCTTTTCCAGCTGCGCCGCGGCCGCTTCGAAGCAGCCTTCATTCAGCAGCAGAACGGCCAGCTTCCGGTGCTCCGCTGCAACTCCGGGAACATGCAGATCCAGCCAACCGTTCAGCTCGTTCTCCCGGCCCGCGCATTTCAGCGTGCGCACCAGCCGTGCAACCAGCGGCCAAGGCGCTGGATGAAGCTGGGCGGCTCGGGTATAGCAGGCAGCCGCTTCGCAGTCTTCACCAATCTCCTGGCAGAGCTGCCCCAGCACAGCCAGCGTAACATACGTCCCGCAGCCGGATTCCGTGTGATAGCCCGGCGGCGAAACGCCGATATCCAGCGCCTGCCGCAGCGCGGCTCTGGCTTCCATGTAAGCTGCCGACTGCAGCAGCAGTATACCTTTTAGGTGATGAAGGTCCGGGTAGTCGGGAAATAACAGAATCCCCCGCTCACAGGCTGCAAGCGCCTCCTGCACATGGCCTTTGACCGCCAGGCAGCGGATTTCGTACTTATACAGGAGATGGACATAGCTTGTATCCGGCTCCACCTGTTCAAGCGAAGTACGGATATGCTCAAGTGCAGGGTCATACTCCCCGAGCCGCATATATTCGACAGCCATATTAAAATGATGAAAAGCGTCTCCCGGATTCAGCTTCAGCTGCTCCTTCAGCAGCTCGACATTGCGGCGGATCTTATCCTTTTTGGCCACTACGCCATTGGCATAGCCGTAATGATGAATCACCACAGTGCTCAAATGCATGGAGGCGGCAGGGGTTTCTTTTACGATAACCGAGGCGATTTGTTCATGAATGATCCCGCTGAAGCGATAACTCGGGCGGTTGCGGAACATCCGCAATATCGGATTCACGGTAATCGTCTGTGAGGAGCGGGCCGTTCCTGAGTGATTATGAATTCGCAGAAAAAACGCTTCATACTCCATATGCTCCGCGCACAGCAACAGCTCGCCCCTGCTGCCTTGATCCAGCTCCTCGTCCGCATCCAGTACAAGAATCCACTGTCCCTGAGCCTGATTCAGGCCGGCGTTGCGGGCAGCGGCAAAATCACCGCTCCAGGGAAAGGCCACGACCTTCGCCCCGAAGCTTCGGGCAATTTGAACAGTGGAGTCTGTTGATCCGGTGTCAACGACTACGATTTCGTCAGCCACACCACGTACGCTTGCCAGGCACTGTGCCAGATTATCCGCCTCATTCTTGACGATCATGCAGAGGGAAATGCGGTGTTTTGGTGTGCTCATCTTGCGGCTCCTCCCTGAATGTTCTGATTAGCACTCCACTGTGTATGCCAGGCAGTACGGTTCAGCACCGCGATGGCCTGATGGATCGCAGCGATGTCCTCTTGCAAAGGTCCCTGCGTATATATCTCCGGGAAGCTGGTTTCAGCTCCTTCGAGCTCCTGCTTGGCCAGATAAAGGTAGCTCAGCGACAGCCCAATGCGGGAAGGGTTATCCGCTGGTGCTGTGTCAAGCATGTGCCGGAACCACTCGGCAGCCTCCCCATAATGGCCTTGGTCAAAGAGCATCTCCGCGAGATAAAAAGAACCCTTCCCCCCCGTTTGACCGCCGGCCGCCAGGGTAATCAAAAGCTCCCCTGCGGCCTCCAGCTGGCCCGCCTCATACAGAGCCCCGGCAAGTTCGGCCCGGTGTTCTGGAAACAGCCCGGCCAGTTCGGCAGCCAGCCCGATGCTGCGCAGTTTAACCGCCTGCCGGATCAGCTCCGTGACCACTAGGGAATGTTCACCGGCATTGTCTGGCGCAACCGGAGCTGAAGCTTGGCGCGCCAACTTTTCACCGATAAGCAATAGCCCGGACCGCAAGGGCTCCGGCGCATCCAGAAATCCGTATGATTCTGTCTGTTGTCTGTCTTCCTGCCACTGGCAGATGGCATGAATAATCCATAACTGCCTCGTGATCTCTCTGTCTCTGTCTGTTTCCTGCTTCAACAGAGGAAGAGCCTCCCGCAGAGCAGTCCCTGCTTCCTGCAGCTGTCCGGTAATCATCCATGCGGAGATTATAGCAGGCAGTGTCTCCCATTCCAGCGGAAAACCCGCCCGCGGCAATCCGGCAATAGCCTCATAAGCATGGACGGATTCCAGGGCAAGGATTACCGCGCTTCTCCCGGCAGGCTGCTCTGTACCCGCAAGCTGGATTAACAGCGTGGAAATCTCCGGATCCGGCACATTCAGGCGCTGGAAGGCTGAAGCTATTCCCTGAAGTGCTGGACCATATATTGAATGATGCTGAAGGGCACGGTGAAACCACCGGGCCGCATCCTCCGTGTGTCCAAGCTGAAGAGAGTTCTCTCCCAGACGGGTCAGTGGGCGGAAGCTGTTCATGCCTTTCTCAGAAACATATTTCCCGCTGAGGGCAGTTTCCTGACTTAGTGCAGCTTCCGAACCCGCTGCTGCGCGCTCATACGACTGGCAAGCACGTTCGATCAGTCCCTGGCTCTCCCAGGATTGCCCCTGGATGAAATGCAAATCCGGGTAATCACTGTAGCGCTGCAGTTCCCGTGTGAGCAGGGCATCAATCCCCTTCGTATTATTCATGGCCAGATAGATTTTACCTAAATCGCGGATCATCGAAGGACGGTAAGACACCTGAAGCGGAGCTTGATGGATGGTATGGCTTAGCAGCTCTGCCGCCTCCTCCAGCTGTCCGTTCTGACAGCAGGTAACCGCCAGATTATAGCTGTAAAAAGGATTGTCCGGCTCTTTCCCCAGCGCAAGGCGCAGCAATTGCTCGTTGCGGCTGACTTTATTCCTCTGGGCCATGAGGCCCGGTAAATATCCCAGGTGAGTGATTTCGATATTGCTGCTGTGAATGACGGAAGCACCGTGCTTGCCGATAATAGAGGCGTCTAACCCTTCATGGATGATTCCGTCAAAGCTGAACCCTTTTCCATTGCGGAACAGACGGATTATGCTGTGCGTCAGCCGCTCCTCAGGAGAGCTTCCCAACCAATTTTCTATATTAACCGTATAAGCCAGGGCTGGAGTGTTCTGGAGCATATCGGTAATTTCTCCGAGCGGTGTCTTCAATATTTCATCGGCATCCAAGACGAGGATCCAATCCGTTTGCGCATGGGACAGCCCGGTGTTGCGCGCTTCCGAGAAATTATGGTTCCAATTCATTCGGTATACCTTGGCTCCG
This sequence comes from Paenibacillus sp. P32E, assembly GCF_001909085.1. Taxonomy (NCBI): domain Bacteria; kingdom Bacillati; phylum Bacillota; class Bacilli; order Caryophanales; family Paenibacillaceae; genus Paenibacillus; species Paenibacillus sp. P32E. Next base: position 170,052 of record NZ_LVYY01000003.1, read on the forward strand.
TATCCTTCAGCGATGCTCAAGGAATCATCGGTTGAACCCGTATCTACAATTACAATTTCATCCGCAGCACCGGACAGGCTGTCCAGGCATTGGGGGAGAAGGGCTGCTTCATTGCGAATGATGAGATGTACACCGAGGGTGGGCTTTTTCACGAGTGTTCCTCCTTGGAGAGTCAGTTTCCCCACAGTTCTGTGATGCACGATGGGAGTGTTGTCCGGTAAAGGCGGGCAGAACAAAGAGTACATGGGCTACCCATGCACTCTTTGTCATTACATACTATGACCGATAGATAACTTACGTTCCCTGAGCATCGAAGATGACATTGAGCGTAGATGCTGAACCCGGTGTTGACGATTGATAGGACAGCCGGGTGTACTTGAGGAACCGGGATGGAACAAGGACATCCACAGATCCGGCAGGAAGCGGATTATTACCGGTTGTGTCGACAAAATAATTGGTTCCGTCCGCACTTATCTCCACCTGCGTATTTACAGGATTAGCGCCGGTATTCACGATGAAATAAGAATAAGTGCCCAGCACGCTTGTTGTGTTCGCAGGCAGAGGCGTAAGCGCATCGGCTGTTGTGATGCCGGTAGTTGCCTGTTCAATGAAGCTGCGCTGGGAAATCGAGGTTACGCTGCTGAGTGTACCGGCGGTAATCGTAGCCCCGAGCACGCTGGTGATCGTACCATCCAGCAGGTTGGTGACCGTACCCGCCGACGACAACGTACCGGCAGTAATGGTAGCCCCGAGCACGCTGGTAATCGTACCGTTTAAGAGGTTGGTGACCGTACCCGCCGATGACAACGTACCGGCAGTAATCGTAGCCCCGAGCACGCTGGTAATTGTACCATCTAGCAGGTTGGTTACAGTACCTGCTGATGATAATGTACCAGCAGTAATCGTAGCCCCGAGCACGCTGGTGATCGTACCATCTAGCAGGTTGGTTACAGTACCCGCCGATGATAATGTACCGGCAGTAATGGTAGCGCCGAGCACGCTGGTAATCGTACCGTTTAAGAGGTTGGTGACCGTACCCGCCGACGACAATGTACCGGCGGTAATGGTAGCCCCAAGCACGCTGGTAATCGTACCGTTTAAGAGGTTGGTGACCGTACCCGCCGATGATAGTGTACCGGCGGTAATGGTAGCCCCGAGCACACTGGTAATCGTACCGTTTAAGAGGTTGGTGACCGTACCCGCCGATGATAGCGTACCGGCGGTAATGGTAGCCCCGAGCACGCTGGTAATCGTACCGTTTAAGAGGTTGGTAACCGTACCCGCTGATGATAGCGTACCGGCAGTAATGGTAGCCCCGAGCACGCTGGAGATCGTACCATTAAGGATGACTGTAGTCAGATTTCCGCTGGAATCGGTGGTGAGAGGGCGGTCAATCAGTGTGGAAGGGTCCCGCCCGAAGATCAGCGTTCGCAGATTATCGGGGTTTGCTTGAAACGAACTGAAATTTGGCAAAAGAGTTCATCCTCTCATAATAGAATAGGCCGAGTAACCCGCCCACAGTAAAAATCCCAAACCGTCGTCTGGGCTTTCAAATAGATAGGCAGTGATTCAAGTAGAGCAATAGCCTGTACAGCTGAACAATAACCATTCGAATGGTGTGATATTACTATATGGAAAAACTCTGGTAATGCTTGGGCAGTAAAATAAAAAAATCAGTTCCATCCTTGTCCAGAGTCAAAACTTGACGATAGGAGCAGTTAGGGTTATTTTTCTTAAAATGGGTTAAACATGGGAATCCTGCTTAATAGGCTACTAATAATGAATTCCAACGAAAAGAGGGCGCCTATGGAACGCTGCTTATTCATACACGGCTTCACAGGAGGGGAGTACGAAATCTCTCCGCTAGCGCAATTCCTGGAACGGCATCAGTACCCTGCCCGAACCTTTACGCTAAAAGGACATGGGGGGAGCCGGCACGACCTGCTTCAATCCGACAGGCAGGGTTGGCGGCAGAGCGCCGAAGACCAGCTGCAAGAGATGTTGAATGATGGCGACAGGGTGCACCTGATCGGTTTTTCCACCGGAGCGCTTATTGCTTCCCACTTATCTGTGCAGTACCGGGAACAGATCAAGTCGCTTACGCTGCTGTCTGCACCTGTTTTTCCGCTTAACCTGCTGGAGATTCTGAAGACCCTGGGCAGCCCGGTTATGATCCGGAATTACCTGAGCAAGTTCGGCTCTACTCCGGCGAAGGCTACAAGGGAATTTCAACGTCTGGTGCGTGAGAGCTTTGAGATCTATCCGCAGATTGAGACCCCGACCTTAATTGTTCAGGGCGGCAGGGATCATTTGGTGAGAGCAAAAAGCGCGGCCTATCTGCACCGCACCATCCCCTCAGCAAGCAAACGTGTATTAATGGTGGAGCGAAGCGGCCATATGTTGTGCCACTGCGAAGACAGCAGCCTAATTATGGATGAGGTGCTGCAGTTTATTCAAAGCTCCGGCAGAGCTTCAATAAATAAGCTGCAGGAATACTCAGCGAAATAACAAAACCTCCTTCACGGGCTAACGTGGAGGAGGTTTTTAACGACTCAGGGACATGCCTTATTCCGTTGACATCTCTAGATGGGTATGATAGTTTCTATTTAGGGAAACCGGTTTCCCTTACTTTTCTAAATGTTGACTCCCGCGGAATTAACTCCGGCTTCAGCAGCAGCCCGCGGCCAGCTTCATTTTTGCCGTCGATCCTTTCCATTAACAACTCACCGGCCGATACCCCCAGATGAAAAGTGTCCAAATTAAGCGAGGTTAATGGCGGTGTGGTGTAGCGGGACAACGGATATTCATCAAAGGTTGCAATTCCAAGCTCAGCGGGAATTTGTACCCCCAGCTCTCTTGCAGCCTGCAGTGCCCCAAATGCGGCAAAATTACTCATACAGATCAGGGAATCCGGCGGCGTTTCGCTACGCAGCAGCTGTTTGGCCGCTTGATAGCCTACCGCCTCTTCTGCCGCGCCATTCATAATCCATTGCTCGGGGAGGGATAGTCCGGCTTTTAAAAGTTCCTCCCTGCAGCCTTCCAGCCTGCGGATGAAGAGAGGATCTCCCTCCTGACCGCCAACAAAAGCAACGGCAGAATAGCCTTCCTCCAGCAGATGCCGGGTGAGCATTCTACCGCCAGCTTCGTTATCGAAATCGGCCCAGCATTCGGAGCCGGCAACTTCCCCCAGCGAAATATATGGGAACTGGAGCCGGTTGAGCTCCATGCATAGTTCCTCTGTAAGCACCGAGGTGTTGGCGATAAGGCCATCGACCCGCTTGCTTCTTACGAGCCTGTGCAGGAAATGGCCCTCCGGGTGGTTATGCTCCACATTGGCGATGGTCAGTTCATATTTCATGGATCCGATTACACTTTCAATGCCGCCGATGATGCTGTAGAAGAACTGATTCAAAAATTCACTGGATTTGGACATGTCGATCAACAGCCCAATACTGCTGCTGCTCTGACGGGCTAAACCTGTGGCGATGCTGCTGGGTGTGTAATTCATTTGTTTCATGATTTCTCTGACCTTATGTTTGGTTTCCTGCGAGATTTTCGGTGAATCATTCAGCACCTTAGAAACTGTGGATTTGGCTACACCTGCCGCTGAGGCGATATCCGTAATCGTTACCTTCATAGTTTTCCCTCACGATCCAGCCGGATTTTTTGAAAAAATAAGGATTATAGGTTTCAAACGGCGTAGCCGTTTCTGCTAATGACCAAGACATAAACCCATCATACAATAAAAGGAGCTCGTATCATATGACCCGCTGGTTTCTATACCATACTGCTGAAGATCCCTTTGCTTTTCCGGTTGGCCCCGGCAGCTTGAAGCTGCGACTTTTCGTACAGAATGGGCAGCAATTGACCTGCACCGTGATTCATTCTGACCGCTATGACTCGCCGGGGAGCGAAATCCCGCTTCCAATGGAGCGGATCGGCTCTGCAGGAGCTTATGAGATTCATGAAGCCGTCCTTCCATCAGTAACTGGCAAATGCAGATACTTATTCCATGTCATGAACCCAGCCGGGGAATATTTGTGGTATGGAGAGAGAGGGATAGCAGAGAACAGAGAGCATGCCGGATCTTTTCAATATGCTTACATGCACCATCCAGAAGCGGTTAAGATTCCCTCCTGGAGTCAGGATGCGGTAGTCTATCAGATTTATCCCAGCAGCTATAACGGAGGAACTCTGAAAGGGATATTGGACAAAATCCCTTATCTGCAGCAGCTGGGCATCACAGCTATGTACATGACGCCCATATTCGAGTCTCCTTCCGAGCACAAATACAATACCTCTGACTACTACAAGGTCGACCCAATGTTTGGCACTACAGCGGATTTGAAGGCTGTGGTGGATCAGGCTCACCGCCATGGAATCAGGGTACTGCTGGATGCCGTGTTCAACCATGCCGGTGATACGTTTTTTGCCTTCAGGGATGTGCTTGAGCATGGGGAGAGTTCCCGGTACAAGGACTGGTTTCTAATCCACTCCTATCCGGTGGTACAGACCCCTTCTCCAAACTATGAGACCTTTGGCAAAGCTGAGGCGCATATGCCCAAGCTGAATATGGACAACCCAGAAGTTGCGGATTATATGATGGAGGTATCCAAGCATTGGGTACGTGAGGCGGGGATTGACGGCTGGCGTCTGGATGTGGCCAATGAGGTGTCGCACAAGTTCTGGACGCGGTTTCGCCGTGAACTCAAAGCAGAATTCCCCGAGCTGCTGCTGATTGGTGAGATCATGCATGGTTCCGGGCCTTGGCTCAGAGGCGACCAGTTCGATGGCGGCATGAATTATGTTCTGCGCGATGCGGTGCTGGAGTTCTTTGCTGAGCAGTCAACTGGACCGGTGCGCTTTATGGAGCAAGTAATCCATCAGGAAGCGTTCTGCAACGATCAGGCGAATGCGGCCATGTTCCAGCTGCTTGGCAGCCATGACACGCTGCGTTTTTTAACGGCCTGCAAGCAGGGTGGGCGGGGCTGGAACCATGAGGAAACGGCGATGTACCGGATGAGGCTTGCAGTGTTCTTTCAAATGACCTATATCGGTATGCCTATGATTTATTATGGTGATGAGGTTGGCATGGAGGGTGCGACAGATCCGCACTGCAGACGGCCGATGGTATGGCGCGAGCAAGAGCAGAACAGCACACTCCATGCCTGGTATACACGGCTGATCGGTCTAAGGAAGAAATATGAGGTGCTGCGTAAAGGTTCTTTCCGTCCCTGGTTCACGGATGAAACCCGCAATGTTCTAGGTTACGTCCGGTCCAGCGGGCAGGAGAAGATAGGGCTGGTCATTAATAATTCCCCTAACCGCTATCATCTGGAGGTGGACCGTTTCCGCTCCGGCACCCCGGAGTTAACCGACCTGCTGACAGGAACAACGATCTGTAATAATGATCGTCTGGTTGTGGAGCTTGAACCCTTCGGCTGTCTAATGCTCTATTAGAGTAAGCTGTACCTGTTCCATGCTGACAGGACAGGACGCCGTCTGAAGATCAGGTGGAATGGCTGCAATTACTTCCGTTTTTTCACAGCTTTGTATTCCGCATTCTCCCACTGCTTCAGTAAGGGATATGGATCGAAGGCCCACTCCGTAATCCCCCGGTCGCGGTAGATTCCATAATGCAGGTGAGGCGGAAACTTGCCTTGAGTGCCCGGGTTGCCGTAGCCGGAGCTGCCGACCCAGCCGATCGTTTGGCCGGGGGCCACAATATCTCCACGGGAGAGTGATTTCTCATACCCTGCCAGATGGGCGTAGTAATGATAGCGGTTTTCGATATCGCGTATACCGATCCGCCAGCCGCCGTAGCGGTTCCAGCCCTTGGTTTCCACGATTCCAAAACAGGTGCTGCGCACAGTCATGCCGTGAGGTGTGAACAGGTCTGTCCCTTCGTGGATACGCGCTCCGCCCCAGCTTCTGCCGGTGCCCCAAGTGCTGTGATAAGAATAGAGGGAGCCCACCGGCAGAGGAAAAGCACTGCCCGACAAATCAAGCCGTCCGAAATGCTCGTACAGCTTGGCAAACTGTGCTACCCGCTGCGCTGCCCTGCCGTTATGGTAATATTCCCACACACCGATATTGAAATCGCTGGCAGAATCCCCGTATTTCATCAGATGCCTTGCCATACTGTAGAGTACATCAGCATCATTCCCGGGATCGGCCACACCGTCGCCGGACCCATCCTTTCCGAGTCCTCCAAAAAATCCGATGGATTGCGGGGCCTGGTCCGCTTGATCCGGGTTCAGCGGTCCGCACCATACCGGTGCGGGGATGCTGATTCCGGTAAGACGGGGATTGGCGGGCTCCGCGGTTCCGCTTTTCTTTTTGGCAATCGTCCGTTCATATTGGTCAATAGCAGCGAAACGGAACCAGGCAACCCCTGTAGCAGCACTCATTTGATCATATAGCTCCTTGCGGCGGGCAGAGAGAGTGTCTTTGTCTGACACAGTTCCAGTACGGACTGAGGGAAGGCGTAATTCTGCAGCCGCTGCCCCCGGATAGCTTGTTCCCCATAGCATGGCGGCGGCTGACAGACAGAGTACTGTTTTTCGTATTGCAGCAATTCTGAATTGAGCCGGCATGTTTACAACCTCCTAGGTCCGGGTGCTGATGTGTTAACAAGTTTTTATCAAGAGCACCCTTGGGGTGCTTTTTGTTCTTATTCCTTATCTTTCCTGTCTCTGTCTTTCCTGTTGGAACGTGCAGCTAAAAGCGGTACGCAGTATCGGTGCTCCGGAATCATCAGCTTGGATAAGGACGGCGTAGCCGTTTCTACTTGTAGAGTGAAGCAAATGGGCTTATTTTATCCATCCTTGCCCAAAGGTTCACAAAAACAGGCAAATGGCCCTTGCACATGCTATAATATGAGGCAGCAAACTTTAATGGATGCAACTAAATATTCAGGCGAAAGCGGGGTTCTTCACTTTGACTAATCGGACAGCCAAACAACCCAAGCCAGACTGGATCAAGATCAAGTTAACGACGGGTGAACATTATCAGGAAATTAAAGGCATGATGCGCTCCAAAACTCTACATACCGTATGTGAGGAAGCGCGATGCCCGAATATCTATGAATGCTGGGCTAACCGCACGGCTACTTTTATGATACTGGGTGACATTTGTACCCGGGCCTGCCGGTTTTGTGCCGTAAATACAGGTCTGCCTACGGAGCTCGATCTTTTGGAGCCGGAGCGTGTGGCTGAGGCTGCCGAGGGCATGCAACTGAAACATTGTGTGGTCACGAGCGTGGCCCGTGATGATCTGAAGGATGGCGGTGCACAGATTTTTGCCGAGACCGTAGCTGCAATCCGTAAGCGCCTTCCGCTGTGCAGTGTAGAGGTGCTGATACCGGATTTTCTGGGCGACCGGGACAGTCTTGAAATTGTAATGAACAGTCGTCCGGATATACTGAACCACAATATTGAGACGGTAGAGCGGATGTCTGACCGAGTGCGGGCGCGGGCCAAATACCGCCGTTCCCTGGAACTGCTGGGCAGAGCCAAGGAGATGAAGCCGGACATCCCAACCAAATCCAGCATTATGCTTGGCGTTGGCGAGGAATGGGATGAGATTTTGCAGGCGATGGATGACCTGCGGTCGGTGGATTGTGATATATTGACATTGGGCCAATACCTGCAGCCTTCACCAAAGCATCTGAACGTGGAGAAATATTATACTCCTGAGGAATTCGCCCAGCTCAAGGAGGAGGGGCTGAAGCGCGGCTTCAGCCATGTGGAGTCCGGCCCGCTGGTGCGCAGCTCTTATCATGCGCATGAGCAGGTGAAGTCCGCTACCGCTGCCCGTGAAGAGCGTTCCGTTTCTTTATAAGCTCTTACAAATTTGCGCAGCAAATTTGTCCCGTGACGGAGTCACAGTTAATGTTTAGTCTTTAGTCTTTAGTCTTTTAGTCTTTTAGTCTTTAGTCTTTAGTCTTTTAGTCTTTTAGTCTTTTAGTCTTTAGTCTTTAGTCTTTTAGTCTTTTAGTCTTTTAGTCTTTTAGTCTTTTAGTCTTTAGTCTTTAGTCTTTTAGTCTTTAGTGAAGTGGGTCGTTGTGGAGAGTTGGAGCGCAGCAATCAACTTGCTTTTGATTTTTGCTGCCACCTCCCGCGTTGAGGGAGTCATGGAGAGGGATTTTGGAATTGGAGGAGCGCCAGCGTCCGCCTTTGTCTGCAGATTTCAACCGCTTATTGCGGTTCAATCAGAGAAATCTGCAGACAACAGCGGCCGGAAATCCAAAAACCCGCGGAATGACGGCCATCAACGCCCCCCCTCTTAGTTTAATTTGAAAGGCAGGCGACAAACGCTTGATCGTTATAGGTGGAAAGGGCTACGAGCTCGTATTGGATCATAAGGATGGCTGGAACCCGGAGGCATTTCGCGGAAGATACAGTGAAGTGCTGGACAGGTACGATTACATTATCGGGGATTGGGGCTATAGCCAATTACGCCTGAAGGGCTTTTACCGGGATAACCACCCGAAGGTGAATAGGGATACCGCCATTTCAGGTATGGTGGATTACATTAATGAATACTGCAACTTTGGCTGTGCCTATTTTGTGCTCCACAAGCTGAAGGAAATGCCGAAAGAAGGCACCTTCAAGGATATTCTGATCAAAGAAATTCCTGAGCCTGGAATGGAGGATGAACTTGAGCAGGCTGCGGTAGAACCAGCTGTAACTGCAAGGGTTCTCCGGGAGCATGTCTCCAAGCCTTCTTCCAATTCTAATCCGGCAGCCCGTGACAAGAACATGGGCGGGGCACCCAAAGAGAACGGAGCGAAAGACAGACCCGTTCGTGAGCATCAAAGCCGGAATCACCGCAATAAAGAAAGTCAGGGCAGAAGAAACAACAAGGATTCCCAGGGCAGACCACCGCAAAACCAGCCCCAGAATCCTTCCTAAGATCATTAAGAAATACACAAAAAGGTGTCGCAGCAGCCAGCTCTGAACTGGCTTCCGTGACACCTTTTTAAATGAAAAAATATGGTCTGTATGTTTATAGATGATGTTGCTTTTCTAATGGGTATGATGGAAATAGTACTTGTTTGCAAGGAACTTCAAGAGCGAGCAAATTGGAATTAGTGAACTTAAATTTACTCAAGAGCGATCCGTAAGCGGTGCGAGTTGGAATAAGTATACTTAATACAGACGAATTCACCTGTAATAGTGCGAATCGGCCAGATTAGATGTACTTTTTCCCACTATTGCTTGTTTTGGAGCGGGATAGGGAGGATTAAGTTCACTTTTTCCACTTGAGCTTGCCCCCAAAGACGAAGACGGCCAAGCAACTACTGGCGAAGCGCAGGTTCACTAAGCTAGCGGGAACTCCCAGCCCCCGCTCTAACTACTCCCAGCCTCAGCCCCAGCTCCCAGCCTTTAACCTCAACCTCATCCCAGCACCTAGCCCCACGCCCAACCTCATCCCAGCATCCAGCCCTGCTACAGCTCCCCGAGACCAGAACGGCTGTGCTATCCAGTTAAGGATGGCACAGCCGTTCTGGTCTTGATCCGGTTTACTTTGCGGTTAACTTCAATTGTTTCTGTGCTGCATTGTAGCTCCATACCAGGGACGGGAACTTATGCTGAAAGGCTTTTACATCAATAAAGGTTTCGTTGTCCTGCGACAGCGCCTCTTTGGTGGTCACGGAGAACCCGGATACTTTACCGGCGCCGTTTGTAACCAGAACTTTCTTGTTCTTGGCATCCCAGGATACTTCGCTCTCCATCAGTGCAGCCAGGACGCGTGAGGAAGCGTAGATCGTATTTCCTTGCTTGATCAATCCGACATTTCCGGCAAAAGGAATGCCGTTCAGATCGAGAATGTGATTGTCTCCTGCAGCACTAATACTGGTCATTCCCGCAATTTGCAGGGCGGTGATCAGCTGTGCCGTCTTGCCTTGGACCTCAATATCAGGGGACAACCCGATATGATTGAAATCCTCTTTGCTTGGAGTTAAGTATTTCTGTGTGGTCAGCTTCAGTTCGGCTCCATTAGATACGGGAAGCAGACTCTGAATCCGCGCTTTGCCGTAAGAGCGTGTACCTACGACCGTAGCCAGCTTGTTGTCCCTCAAAGCACCGGTCAGCGCTTCAGAAGCACTGGCGCTGTTTTCGTTCGTCAGCACTACAACCGGCACCCCGATTTTACTGCCATCTGTAATGGCTACTGGTGTCAAAACACCGCTTTGATCCGAGGTGTACATCATAATGCCCTTGGCCATGAATTTGGAGGCAATATTATAGGCTGAATCCATGTAGCCGCCTGGATTGTTCCGTAGATCGAGCACCATGGATTTCATACCTGCGGCACGCATTTTGCCGAGAACGGCGGTGAACTCTTCATCGGCGGTTTGCGTGAAACCGTCGATAGAGATGTAGGCAATCTTATCTCCGAGCATTTTACCTTTGACTGAGGTTGAAGCGATATCGCTGCGGACAACGATGTAAGATTTGACCATTCCGTTTCTGCTCACGAGCAGAGTTACTTTAGAGCCTGCTGCACCGCTCAGCTCGTCACCTTCGGTATCTTCGATTTTGACACCATCAATTTTGAGGATCGAATCTCCGCGCTTAAGCCCGGCTTTCTCTGCTGGTGAACCGGCCATAACTTCTTCAATATACAATTCTTTGGCGGTGTACATCATTCTGACGCCGATACCGACATATTCGAGATCGACCTGTTGGCTGAACTTTGCAGCCTCGTCCTTGTCGAAGTACTGGCTGTAGGGATCATCCAGTGTATTTACCATGCCGTCAATAGCTCCGCGGATCAGTGTATCCTGGTCCACTCCCTCAATATTGTATTTCTCCAGATTCTGCATAATTTCATTAATAAGGTCCGTACCCGTTGCCGCTTGCGTATTGTCTGTGCCCGTGGCAGCCTGAGAACTGTCCGCCAGAGCAGCTGGAGCAAGAATAAGAGATACTGCCAGACAGCCACTAAGGACTGAGGTCATTAACTTGCCTGATTTCATGATTGCATACACCCTTTTTTATATGATTAGTTTGAAGTATTACTGCCCATTAGATAAGAGTCATCAACAGTCCATAGACCGCCGCTGGATTTGGAGAAAACATAAACAGAAGATTGGGTTTGGCTTTCAGCTGAATCGGCTTCTTTAATAGTGTACTCCACATATACGGCAGCCTCATCCGCAGAGTAATAGAAGACATTTGAGCTATTCAGCGTGTAGACCAGGTTGTAGCCTTTAAAATATTCAGTCAGATTCTCCTTCAGGGCAGCTTCATGATCTTTCCCATAAGTGGTCTGTGCAATCAAGCCATCGATATCCTTGGCGTTTCTTGCCGCATAATATTTGCTTAGGCTGTCCTTGATGGCGGCAGCATCGTGATCAGGAAGGACCGCAGCTGTCTTCCCTTGTTCAGGAGTAAGCAGAACGGTGCTGTCTTGGGATTCGGAGCTTTCAATCTTCCATACACCATTCTTGCGAACAAGCGTGTTCAGGTATTCTACCTGCGCATCCGGCAGATAGCGGCCGCCCTTGCGCACAGATTTTTCTACAGTATGCACGATGGCTTCATTGCCCTGAATGCTTAAGATATCCACACTTTCGATGGTGTTGACCATATCATATGATTTGAAGTATTCCTTCATATTGTCGATCGACTCGGTCTGGTCCGAATGGTAAGCTACGAGCGAATAGTATCCTGCCGCATTTTCAGAATTAAGATACTCATTGGACAAATGAATAAGGTCAGTAATTTCCTTCTCATCTTTCGCAGTGTCCACGGAGGTGAGGATCGTCACACTTCTGCTGGTCTTATCCCAGATCGCTGAACCGCCGGTAGCTTCAGCCACGAACCGTAAGGGTATGTATGTAGTGCCTTGGCTGGAGACCGGAGCGGTGGCTAGTTTCTTGACTAGACCATTTACTGTTGCCCGGTTACTGCCGATTTTGAGGGTGACTTCCAGATTGCTGCTTGTCCCGGTGACCGTTCCGGTTTTTGCATCCCAGAGCACCTTCATCCCCAGCTTTTCAAAAATGACCCGAAAAGGGACAAGTACAGAATTGTTCTTCAGATAAGGAGAACCGGCGGTGAAAGCAACGTTGCTTCCATTAATGTTGACTGTAATCGGTTTGTCTGCGGCAAAAGCAGGTACCGCCAGCATCAAGGCCAGCAGGCTTATGCCCATGAAGGATAAAAATTTCTTCAATAATGGTTCTCTCCTTTAAATAACAACTCTTTGTAAAATAGGTTCATTATACCATCGGAAATTTCTTGCTGTCTATCCAATCATGTAAGCTTAGTTAAAGCATGACAAAGCCGGAGATGCAGCGTCGTCTCCGGCTTTGGCTTTACGGGAAGGCTGCTCTATCCGAACAGACGAAATCCCTGTATTTTGCTGAAATATGCTAGATCAGGAAAGCTTCACGGACCCGGTTCCAAAATGGAAAAGGGCGGTACCTGGCAAAGCTGATTTTTTTGTCGGATACCTGGCAGCGCACGGAGATCAGGTCATCAACAGGAATGTTGTTGTGGTCAATGGTTAGCAGCAGCCGCTGGTCCTTACGCGAGAAAATATCGCAGTGATGGTGCTTCGGCAGCAGCAGAGGAGATCCCATTGTGCGGAAGACCCGGTTGTTGATGGAGGCAATTTCCGCAATCTGCAGGGCTTCTATGGAAGGATGCACCATCGCACCGCCGAGGCTTTTGTTGTAGGCAGTGCTGCCTGACGGTGTGGACACACACAGACCATCCCCGCGGAACATTTCGAATGTCACATCATTGATGTCAATCTGAATGACTACCGTTCCGTCTACACCCTTCAGGGTGAACTCATTCAAGGCAATATGAGAGGTGGAGCCGGATTTCTTGTGGATCTCTAGCTCAAGCAGCGGATATTTGACCATGCGTGGCTTCTGGGGCTCCGAGGTGCCAATCCCACACATGTAATCAATCAGAGTAGGCAGTTCGTCTGCCTTCCAGTCCGCATAGAATCCTAAATGTCCAGTATGGACGCCCACAAAAGACAGATTGGGGATCTGATCGATAAAAGTGTGAAAGGCGTGCAGCATCGTGCCGTCCCCGCCAATCGAGATCACGATTTCCGGAGACTTCGCATCCAGCTCCAGATTCCGTTCCGCTGCCAGCTTGTGAAATTGCTCCGCAAGTTTGATGGACAGTTCGTCCCCGCGGTCCAGAACATAATATCTCAAGATGTATAAGCTCCTTTGTATGTTTCAGTCATACACCGATCATAATCAATCTGGACCCGGAACACAATATTTGAAGTGGTAAAAGTCACAGCCTCCGTCCAAAGCGCGGAATACGGCGGATGAGGAGAACCAGGAGAGAGAGCAGCAGGGCTGTGCCCAGAAGTACCCCAAGCCAGCTCATACTGCTGGCCAAGCCGGACAGCGGGGAGGCAAAACCGGCGACGGCAGGAGTGGCACTATAGCCAGTTGAGAGGCCCGAACGGACCACGGGGTTCCAGAGCAAAAGTACGAGTCCCGTAGACAAGAACGCATGCACCAGCCTGGCAGCCATAAAGGGCAGATAGCGAAGCCCTGTTCCATTCAGGATGCTGGCAACCTGAGCGTGGACGGATAAGCCGCCCCAGGAGAGTACACAGGCTGCGGCGGCTACCTTGTATTGTAGCGGGACCGAATCGGCCGCTGAGCCGGCAGAGCGGGCACCCAGCGTCACTTCGAAGAGGCCGCTGACGAGAGCCCGGGACAGGTCAGCCGGGAACCCCGCCCAGGTCAAAAGTCCCTCGGTAACGCTGATGAGTGCGGACATGATTCCGGCACGGGACATCAGCTCCATCAGCACATTGAAGAATACCACCAGGCCGCCTACCACAATAATGAGCTGCAGCGAAGCTTGAACGGCTCCCTTCAGCAACTCTCCGAGGCTTCGTCCATCCCTGCGTCTTGCTTCTGCCATAGAACGAAGAGCCAGGCGGATTCTCCCGGTATCTCTGTCGTCAGAAGCCTCCGGAAGGTTGGAGGCAGGAGAAGTTACGGGAACGGTGGCATTCTCGCGCCGGCCGTGAAAAGACATCAGAAGTCCTACTAAGAAGCCGCCTCCGTAATGGGCCAGCGCAAGGATAAGTCCCAGAGAAGCATCATGAAAGAACCCTACGGAGACCGCGCCCAGCAGAAAAATCGGGTCGGAGGAAGTGGTAAAAGCCACGAGCCGTTCGCCTTCTACACGGTTCAGCAGTTCCTGTTCACGCAGCTTTGCGGTTAATCTGGCGCCAACAGGGTATCCTGATACATAACCCATAGCCGCGACAAAGCCTCCACTGCCGGGAATATTGAAGAGTGGACGCATGAGCGGGTCGAGCAGAGCCCCGAACAGATGAACTACACCGAAGCCCAGCATCATTTCGGATATCACGAAAAAGGGAAAAAGCGAGGGGAACAGCACGTCCCACCAGACGGTAAGCCCGCGTACGGCTGCATCCAGAGAGCTTGCCGGATTCAGCAGCAGGAGCATCATACATCCGGCAAGGAGGACACCCAACAGCAGGCCGTAGTTTTTTTTCAGAATCATCGGCAACGCCTCCCGGTATATGGATAAATGTATGCGAAAAGAGGGACAAACAGCACAAAAAAATTCAGAAAGCGGTTACACTTGGATGTGCTTTTTGACTGAAATTATGGTAATATAAAATTAATTAATGCACACCTTATTAGGGATGGAGTGATGGTGATGAGTGTAGTTGCCGGAGTTCTGGTTTGTGCTTTTGTATATGTTATCCGGGTCTCTCTTGTCCCACCTGGTGATGAGGAATTTCGGACCTATTAAATACTCTAGGCGCTAAACCATGGTTTAGCGTCTTTTTTCTGTGGGTAAGCTTCACAATATGTTACTTACGGCAGGATAACCGGGCAGCGTAAATTTTGGTATAATAAAAAAGCCGTTACATGAATACGGAAGAAAGCTGGTAACCGCCGATGAATCCAAACGACAGCTTATATGACAACCTGGGAGGCGCAGAGGGTTTGCACCGGCTGGTAGAGGTTTTTTATGCCAAGGTGCAGCTTCATCCGCAGCTCGGCCCTTTGTTCCCGGCAGATATTACTCCTGTCCTGGAGAAACAGTATCAATTCCTGAGTCAATTTTTTGGTGGACCCACACTCTATTCTGAGCTGCATGGACATCCGATGATGAGGGCAAGGCATATGCATGTCCCGATTACCCCGGAGCGTGCGGAAGAGTGGCTGGCTTGTATGAAAGAGGCGCTAGAGGAAACGGGTGTGGAGGAGCCGCTGCGTTCATTTGTATTAAGCCGGCTTGCGGGTCCTGCACATCATTTTGTCAACATGCCCCAGGAGTAACGCGTAGTTGATCGTGAAAGGATGAGGGCATTGCCGGATTTGATACCTTTATACACTATTAAAGTAATCTGCTGCAACTGTGAGAAAGAATTTATAACCTCAAGAGTTCGTCCCAGCCTCAAAAAAGCAATTCGCCGTGATGCAGATTTCTGCTCTTACTACAAGGATGAGAACCCGGATTATTACGTCGTGCGCGTCTGCCCGGCCTGCGGTTTTGCCTCTACGGAGAATTCTGCGGACAAGCTCGCTGACTGGCAGCGCAAGTCTTTCGGTGATCAGGTGGGCAGCCGCTGGATTTCCCGGGACTTTGGTGATAAACGCAGCTGGGAGATTGCACTTGAGACCTATAAGCTTGCATTGATCTGTGCCCAGAGCATCAAGGATAAGGACCGGATTATTGCCAGTCTTTTGCATCATATTGCCTGGATGTACCGGTATCAAGGGGATACTGCGCAGGAGCAGCGTTTCTTGCGTTATTCGCTCGACATGTATATTAAGGTCTTTGAAAATGATGGCATTGGCGGTAACGATGCCCGTCTGATGTACCTGATTGGTGAGCTGAACCGCCGCATCGGCGAATTTTCAAACGCAGTGAAATGGTTTTCGCGTCTGATCAATGACCAGAAGATTATGGATGCTGCGATGATCCGGGCGGCCCGGGAGCAGTGGGCTCTTTTGCGTGAACAGATGAATGGGGGAGAATTAAGTCCGGACGGATTATCGTCGGGTACATAAGGAGTATCTGCTGGACATCACTAAAAAAGGCACAGGAAGCTTCTCCTGTGCACCTGTTAAGCTATAGTCAACGGAAAAATGCAGCGGTCTGTGCTGAATGATCAGCGGACAGACCGGTCAAAGAGCAGGTAATCGGCGTCGTTGTCGATTACAGTCAGGCTGGTCTTACAGCAAGGGAAGACCAGCAGCCTTTTTTTGCCGTCCCGGACAAGCTGCAACTCGTCCGGTTTCATAGGCAGAAGTACGTTCTCCTTGTCGCAGAACGGACAGTACTGCACATACATGTCTCCTAAAGTGATGTCATAAGGCCAGGTATGGCTGAAGGGTATCATTGTTCGCCCTTCTCGGCTGTGTCTTCACTCTGCTTCTTGGATAGCTCCGCGATCTTTTGCAGCAAGATATGTTGAGGCATATGCATCAGGTGTTCCAGTGGAACACCGAGTTGTTTAGATAATGTAATCGCCGTTTCCGGTGAAATCTGCAATGGCTTCATGGGGATGTCCTCCTTAATAAATAGGGTTGGCGGTACTTCAGGGCATTCTTGCCCGTATTTGAATTCACTTTACCATGGCTGCAGGCCAAATACAAAGAAAACCAAATGTTAGTAAAGGAAGGGGAAACGAAATGAAACAACCTTTATCATTGACCTGGGAACTGGATTCTATATTTCCGGGAGGATCTGCTTCACCGCAGTTTGAGAGCTTTTTGAAAAAGCTGGAGACCGACATCCAGGTTCTAGGACAGCAGGTTGCAGAGTCAGCTTCACCTGTAAATGTCGAATCGACCCGTGCGCTGGATGAATTTATAGCATTGCTGCAGAGCTGTTCCGGCCGTCTGGTTCAGGCTTCGGAATTTGCCGGATGCCTGGGTGCGCAGAATCAGCAGGACAAGGGCGCTGTACGGCTGTCCTCCAAGGTTACGGGCCTTCGTGCAGGCTTCGAGGGCGTCAGTTCCAAGTTCGACAATGTGCTGCGGCAAACCCCCGATGATGTATGGAGCGAGTGGATGGCCCGCCCGGAAATTGCGCCACTGGAGTTTGTTCTCAGTGAGAGCCGCGACTTAGCCCGTGAGAAAATGAGTCCGGAACTGGAGGGACTCGCGCTTAAGTTGGCTGTTGACGGTTATCATGGCTGGAGCGAGCACTACGAAACGATTGTGAGCTCCATACAGATCCCATATGAGGATAAAGAGGGGGCCAAGCTGCTGTCCGCCGGACAGGCCTTCAACAAGCTGGATGATCCCGACCCTAAGGTGCGGGAGATCATGTTCCGCAAATGGGAAGAAGCCTGGGCCGGTGCGGCCGACTATTGTGCAGACACCCTCAATCACCTGGCTGGCTTCCGTCTGAATCTGTATCAAGGCCGTGGCTGGGAGAATGTGCTCAAGGAGCCGCTGGGCATTAACCGCATGTCAGGAGCATCACTGGATATGATGTGGGACGTGATTACCAAAGCCAAACCGGCACTGGTCTCTTACTTAAACCGTAAAGCCAAGCTGCTCGGGCTTGAATCTCTGGCCTGGGTAGATGTAGATGCACCGGTAGGGAAGTCCTCCGGCAAAATCCCCTACGATCAGGCAGCAAAAGACATTGTAACGCAGTTTCGCAAATTCAGTCCGAAGCTGGCTGATTTTGCCGAACGCGCTTTCGACAGCAATTGGATTGAGGTGGAAGACCGACCAGGTAAACGCCCAGGCGGATTCTGTGTATCCTTTCCGGAAAGCAAGGAATCCCGCATTTTTATGACCTATAGCGGCACCCCATCCAATGTGTCGACCCTGGCTCATGAACTTGGGCATGCTTATCATTCCTATCTGCTGGAAGATCTTCCTCTGTTCAATCAGAACTATGCTATGAATGTGGCAGAGACCGCTTCAACCTTCGCAGAGGTCATTGTAGCCGATGCCCAAGTTAAGGCTGCAGCAAGCAGCGAGGAGAAAATTGCCCTGCTTGAAGCGAAAATCCAGAACAGTGTGGCCTTCTTCATGAATATCCACGCCCGCTTTTTGTTTGAAACCCGTTTTTATGAGAAGCGTAAGCAGGGGCTGGTGAATGCCGAAGAATTGTCGGAGCTGATGGTAGAAGCCCAGAAGGAAGCCTACTGCGGAATTCTGTCTGAATATCATCCGCATTTCTGGGCAGCCAAGCTGCATTTCTATATTACGGATGTGCCATTCTACAACTTCCCATACACCGTTGGCTACATGTTCAGTACAGGATTGTACCGGCTTGCCCTCCAGGAAGGTGCATCTTTCGCCGATAAATACGACAGTTTGCTGCGTGATACAGGTATCATGACCCTAGAGGATTTGGTGTCGAAGCATCTGGGTGTGGATTTGACGAAGCCCGATTTCTGGCAAGGTGCAACAGATTTGATTACTGCAGATATTAACGAATTCTTGAGAATGACAGAACATTCAGCCTAAAAGTTTGTCAGAACCAAGGCGTTTCATCTTTTTGCAGGCAAAAAACGAGGTTCGAACACCTTGTATTAATACGCAAAAACCCCTTTTTAGGGGTTTTTTTGTGTTGAAATACTGTCGAAATTAGACGATTGATAGAAGGAAATATACGATAAAACAATGAAATTTACGCATATATAGGGATAAACACCCAATTATGTTGAATAATGTTGAACGCTTGTACTAGGTGGCCTATAATGAGCCTAAAGCCTTATATAAGGGCTGCTAGAAAGTGAAAATAACATGAGCTTACAAAACTTTTAGGGGGAGACACATGCTGAGAACGGAACAACTATCACTGGCAAGACAGATTGATTTGGTGTTTAAGGAACTGCAGGAGGAATTGTCAGGACTGTCTTCCGGCACGGTTTTTGTGCAAATCAGAAATAACGTCATTGGGAAGTTCGGGATCCGCCATAATCCGCTGGCAGGTCGCAGTGGGGCTTTTGAGGAAGAACAAGAGGGGCTAACCGTTGGACAACAGTCTGCGTTCCGGCTTATGGCTCTGGAAAGCCTGAAATTTAAACGGCGCTGGACGCACGGTGAAATCAGCTATGAATTTGCCGTCCGTCAGGGAATGGTGGTTGTTGATGCCACACTCGAATCCAACTATAACATGGCCAATCTGTTGATCCGCTATCCACGCAATGTTCATGCCGACAAGTCCGATCAATTCTACGGCTAAGATATACATAGATCTGCACAAGCAAAAGCCCTCTTGCGTCTCGGTGAGAGGCGTAAGAGGGCTATAAAGCGGGTCCGCTTAGGCATTCAGCCTGGCGGGATACTTATGATAAGGCTGTTACTGCGAACGACCGGACAATTGTTGCTCTGCCAGCTGCACCAGACGTTTGGTGATATATCCTCCCAAAGAACCGGTTTCGCGGGAAGTGTAGTTCCCATAATAACCGTCAGCTGGGATAGTTACTCCAAGCTCCTGTGCTGCTTCATATTTCAATTGCTGCAGGGCTGCATTTGCTTGAGGAACGACTAGGTTATTGGAACGGCTACCACGACCTTGTTGACTTGCTTGACCCATGTTTGTTCACCTCCTTCGCCCGTTGTGAAGATAGTATGAGCGCTAGGAGATGAATTCATGCACGGTTCAGGAAGGTTTCGAGGATGGTAATTATATGAAAGTTAGAGTTCGGGATAGATGATTTCAAGAAGGCTTGAAACCGCAAGAGTTTGGCCTGGTTTTAAGGTAATTATGCCTGTGAAGGAAGAATCTTTGTCCAGGTTGGGTGCATCGGGAAGCCAGGTATAGGGCTCAATACAGAGAAATTGGTCTGCTGTTCCTTTGGTATATATCACCCAGTGGCGGAAGAATTCCTTGTCTGCGGTATATCGAAGCCCATAGCCGTCATTCCGCATCAGTACAGCTTCCGCAGACTGCTCATCTCCAATTCGCAGTACGGTGTCCAGATTTGTACCCGCCAGTTCCATGCCTTGATTCAGAGCTTCAAGCTCACCTAAAGGCAGCAGATTGCCGCTGGTCAGCAGTTCATTGTTCAATTCATAGACACTTTGGACGGGCAGCTCAAGCTTCCAGCGATCCGGCTCGCCATCTATCATAAACCAGGTGTGGTACCCCATTCCAAAAGGGATATTCTTGTCTCCCAGATGTGAAACCTTGAGCGTTTGCTTGAAACGGGCATCCTGCAAACGGAATGTCATCTCAAACTTTAAAGGGACGGGAAATTGCTCCATCCATCGGGGATCGTCCGCAGTATTGAATTCTGTAGTCACTGCGCAGCCTTCCTCGTCTTCTTCAATATCGCTTACACACCAGGATTGCGCGCGGTGCAGGCCATGAATATGGTGTCCTCCTGCTGAATTCGGCTCGAACTGATAGCTTGTGCCTTCGAATTGGAATTGTCCCTCACGGATACGTCCGGGAGGAATCAGTAGGGGCATGCCAAAATGATAAGGCTTCTGCAGGTAAAAGGATAGGTCGCTCTCCTCGGGCCTGCGCAGAATTTCACGGTTTTCCTTACGGTCCCACAACGAAATGACGTTGTTACCCAGTCGCGGCAAAAGCGTGACTTCCAGCTCACGGCTATGCAAAATATAGGTATCATAACCGCCCCACTGCCCTTTGGTCACCTGTTTCATGAAATGTATGCTCCTTTAATGTAACTGTAATCGAAAGACACGAATACCCTTATCATACCAGATTTATATACAGGGGTTAAGTCATTTGACAACTTCCCCAGTTCGCTCTATGATGGATGCATTCATGAACATGACAATGCGATGACAGGGACAAGTAAGCGGAAGAAGCACCTTCAGAAAGCCGGTGGTTGATGCGAACCGGTGGGGCACTTCAGGCTGAATGGACCCTGGAGCGCCGCGTTCGAACAGGTTTGGGACCTTAGTAGACCGGCCGGCTCTTCCCCGTTAACGGAAGTCAAGGCTGCTTGATACATCTCTTTTTGGAAGAGACTGCTGGCGGCGAATAAGGGTGGTACCACGGTCTCACGTCCCTTGCGGATGTGGGGCCTTTTTGTGTGCTGCCGGAAGTAAAAACATAATCGGAGGGAATAAGATGGCTAAAAAAGTATTGTCCGGCATTCAGCCGAGCGGTTCACTGACTCTGGGGAACTACATTGGTGCGATCAAAAATTTCGTTAAGCTGCAAGAAGAGCATGAGTGCTACTTTATGGTTGTGGATCTTCATGCCATTACGGTCTCCCAGGACCCTGCTGCACTGAGGGAGAATTCAGAATCAGTAGCGGCTCTGTACCTGGCGGCAGGGATTGATCCCGCGATTTCCAATGTCTATATGCAGTCCCATGTACAGCAGCACGCAGAGCTGGGCTGGATTATAACTACCTTAACCGCAATGGGCGAGCTGGAGCGGATGACACAGTTCAAGGATAAGTCTTCCGGCAAGGACTCTGTAGGCGCGGGTCTGTTCGTATACCCGTCACTGATGGCGGCTGACATTCTGATTTACAATGCTGACCTGGTACCCGTCGGGGAAGACCAGAAGCAGCATCTGGAGCTGACACGCGATTTGGCGGGACGTTTTAACCACCGTTTTGGTGAATTCTTCACGGTTCCAGAGCCTTACATTCCAGAAGTTGGCGCACGTATAATGTCACTGGATGACGGCACCAAAAAGATGAGCAAAAGCAATCCGAATCCTGGCAGCTATATCGCTCTGCTGGATCCGCCGGATGTTATACGCAAAAAAATAAGCCGTGCCACAACGGACTCCGGCCGTGAGGTGATCTTTGATCCGGCGACCAAGCCTGAGATCAGCAACCTGATGAGTATTTACGCTGAATGCTCCGGAATGACGCTTCAGCAGATTGCTGACCGTTACGAGGGCCAAATGTATGGAGGCTTCAAAAAAGATCTGGGTGAGGTTTTGGTAGCTACGCTTGAGCCTCTGCAGCAGAAATACCACGAGATCCGCAGTTCGGGCGCGCTGACTGACATTCTTGCTGAAGGCGCGGAACGTGCGCGTAATGTGGCCGCTCAGACGCTTGCTGGTGTTAAAGAGCGAATGGGCTTTCTGCCGCTGCGCTAAGAGGGCTGCTGTGATTTAGTCTCTGCCTTGCGTCTCAGACGGGCTTTGAGGATAAAACCCCAGCCAATATTCGCAATGCATAACACACCCAGCAGCAGAGCCAGCCAGATATTAGTGCTGATGGAGATGGATGCTGCGGTAAGAAGAAGAATGGAAGAGCACGCGAACCAGAGGGACAAGCCTTTGCCCATATAACGTCAGCCTTCTTTCTGTTGAAGTGAATATAGATTTGAAGCATAGCAGACTCTTGAAAATTTACCCGCTGCGTAGTTCTGAGCAGCGGGATTTTTAATGCCAAAACTAATGAAAACGCTTTATGGTGATTGTGATAGTCTAAAGCTTCATCGAACCGGGGTCAATAGCAAAACGTTCATCGAGCTTTTCACTGCTCAGCCAGCCAACATAAGTGTTAAGGGGTTGGTACTCATTGTCCATGACCAGCACGGCAACGAACGGGAATTGCTTACGGTGTAAATAACGTACATCTCCCCAGCGTACAATATATCCAGAGGCCACTTGCTCGACCTCGGCTACGGCATAGGAGGTAAAGTATAGAAAAGCCTGAATATCGGGATGGTTTTTGGAATGCTCAACGGCGGGGTGAGTGGAGCACACCGCATGCTTGAACCATTCGAGCCGTCCGCTGTTCAGAAGTCCGATATTATAGCTGCCGTCCGGTTTGGCTTTGACGACATTCCAACGCGTCGGTGAGATGGTCGGAATTACGAAATACCGTTCACCTGGGCTGTGATGGATATCTTTGTTCTTCAGATTTCTTGTCAACCGGGCATGCACCACTGTCCGCCAAATATAATAAAGCGCGATGCAGGCATACAGGGTAACAAATAATGGGGCCGGTGGAACAAGTCCGCTGATCCAGAGGATAATGGCCGCCGCATGGCTGCCGAATATAAACGGATCAAAGATATGGATAATGTTCCAGGCGATCCATTTTTCTGTGAAAGGACGTGCGGCCTGGGTACCATAGGTGTTGAACAGGTCTGTAAATACATGAACAGCTACGCCGATAAAGCTCCACATGGCGATATGGCTCAGGTGATGAAGATCTGCGAACCCAAAGACGGGTCCGATGACCAGTGTAATCAAGGCAGGCCACAGGAGTAAAAACGGCAGTGAGTGAGTGATTCCCCGGTGGTTACGGATATACAGCGCATTGTTTTTGAGGCGCAGCGCAGTATCGGCATCCGGGGCCTGAGAGGCCAATACGGTAGCGATCATGACCGCACCGGCTAATGTTGGCTGGGAAGCAACGACGGGATCAACAAAGGACAGTCCGGCAAGTCCCAGGCCCATAACGAAATGTGTAGCGGTATCCATTGGTCAGATCTCCTTTGTACGGAAGTTCTCTATTAATATCTACCCAATTTGACGTCCAGTTATTTAGGGGGTGTAAAATAAATATCGTCACGCAATTGTCAAATTGATGAACATCTTGGTCAATGATTGTCAAACTCTTTCTCTGTTTGTTATGATAAAGTTAACAGCAGAGTGAATAATGTTCTCAACTAAGAACGTTAAAAATCGGTTTTATGCTCCAGTGGAACGTAGAAGTCCCTTAGAAGGAGGAACACCAAACGTGGACAATCAATTGAGATATCAGGCTTCTTCAGATTCCGCAGCGCTGTCTGCCAAATCACCGAAGGAAGGTGCCAGCTGGCGCGACTTCATTACGGTGACGAAACCAGGCATTATCCGCTCGAATCTTATCGCTGCTTTTGCAGGATACTGGGTGGCTTCCGGCTGGGATGTGCAGTATGGACGGCTCATTCTGACTTTGCTCGGCACCATGCTGGTCATGGCTTCTGCCTGCGTGTTCAATAATTATTTCGACCGTGATCTGGATATGAAAATGGAAAGAACACGTGAACGCGGGCTGCCGACAGGAAGACTGAAGCCAGGTGTTGTGCTTGCATATGCCATAGGGCTTGGGATAGCCGGTCTCGCGGTGTTGTTTGCCTTTTGTGGCATACTGGCCGGATTATTCGGCATCGTCGGCATGTTTGTCTATGTAGTAGTTTACACCCTTTGGCTCAAAAGAACATCTACATGGAGCACTTCGGTAGGTGCAATTTCAGGCGCAATGCCTCCAGTTATCGGGTATGTTGCTGTAACGGGGACAGTCGATCTCGGGGCCTGGCTGCTGTTCGCAATGCTGTTTCTCTGGCAGCCGCCGCATTTCTGGGCGCTTGGCATCCGCCGCAAGGAAGAGTACAGAGCGGCTGGATTTCCGCTCCTGCCTGTAGTCAAAGGCACCCGGCGGACCAAATTCCAAATGATTCCTTATGTGGCGCTGCTTCTGCCGATTCCTGTACTGATGTATGCTTACGACTATGCGGGGATTTTTTACCTCATTATCTCTGCAGGTTTGTCCCTCGCCTGGCTGTACTTGACCCTGAAGGGATTCCGGGCGAAGGATGATGATGCGTGGGCGAAACAGAACTTCTTTTTCTCCATTAATTACCTGACAGTCAGTCTGATTGTGCTTGTGCTGAATACGATCCACGGCTAAGGGGGAGTGTCCTGTGCAGACCTTGAAACGCTACAAGTGGACCTGGCTGATGCTGCTCTTGGCCTTAGGTCTGGCTATTTATCTGGCTGTGATCTCGTTAGGCGGCAGGAATGATAAGCTGCCTGTAATCGGTGAAGTGCAGGACTTCTCGCTTGAAAATGTGGATGGCCGGCAAATCACACTGGCAGACACGGAGGGAAAGCCGAGACTGGTGTATTTCTTCTTCACGGAATGCCCGGATGTGTGTCCCATTACCACCTTTATGCTGTCACAGACTCAGGATTTGCTGATTAAGGATGGCAGCTTCGGCAAGGATGTGGAATTCGTCTCCATTTCCTTTGATCCCAAGAATGACACACGTGAAGCAATCAAGACGTTCGCTGACCGTTTTCATGCGGACTACAGCGGCTGGTATTTCCTTCGCGGCGATCAAGAGCAGGTCCGCAATCTGGCGGCCGACTCCTTCAAGGTGCTGATTTACGGGGACAACAAGGATAATTTTGCCCATGCGAATCTGATTGGTCTGGTGGACCGCCACAACCGGCTCCGGGGACTCTACGATGCAGGAGAAACGGAGAACGTGACACCGGAATTTTTGGCAGGCGAACTGAAGAAATTGATTGGGGAAAAATAAAATGCATTGAAAATAACGCCTTGTTCACTTCTTGCGTGAGACGCAGGAAGTGAACAAGGCGTTATTTGGGTTGTTGGAGAACTACGGTAACCGGTTCTTTGTAATGCCGAAGCTAGCAACGACAGCTTGTCCTGTACGCTTACGTTTCCATGTAAGGAAATGGCTCTGGATAAATAATGAACTCCTCAAGTCCTGCCTTTTCCAGTTGAGTGATATTGTATTCATCGGGGGTTCCTTCCACTCCGGCATAGCCTTTACGGGTATAAATATGAACGGCATCCGGGAAAGCATCACGCAGGATACCGCGGATTTTTTTGCCTGAGCTGTCATTGTCCATGTACAGGTATACCTCTCCGTCGCCTATTCTGCGCCGCAGCGTCTCCAGCTTCAGTGTGTTTAGAGTGCCGAATGTGCATTGGATGTCAATCTCTGGCGCCAGCAGCCGCCGTAATCTGCTGCGGTCGTTTTTACCTTCAACGATGATAGTGATGGACATATACGGTCATCCTTCCCCCGTGGTGATGTGTCTATGTCGATATTTTACCTAAAAGTCGTCATTATATCAGCGATTTATTTGTTACACAATCTATAAGATGAATTTTCATTCCCCGGGAAATGTCGTAAAAAGAAACAATCACCCGGATGTAAAAGAGCCGGGTGATCGGGGGATTTGTCATTTCGGCAAATGCGGACAAACTTAGAATATTCCGGCACTGAGGATGATTACCAGCAGAATGTAGAGTACCAGAATGGTTCCTGTAGAAGTCCAGAATACAGGAGCTACGGGAGCGGGATTGGGGCCCGGACAGAAAGCACCATAGGGTTTGTATATTAGCCTACCCACATCATTCAGTGTTTCAGGGGAAGGAGGTGTCCTATTTAAGCGGCCGGACTGTTCCACTCAGGCCGGTAGGCCAGCTTGCCTGAGGTTCTGGGCGGCAGCAGCAGCAGAGCGGTCATCAGCAGCACAAAGGCAATGAAATACGGGGAGACGTAGTCCCGGAGCTGTCCTGCTGCAACCGGACCGGCAAAAGCGCCAAGCGACATGGCAATGGATTGCAGCGAGAAGGTCCGGCCCATGCGTCCGGCACCTCCAAGGCTGATGAAGAGTGAGGCCATCGCCGGAAAGAGCACGCCTTTGGCAGCCCCAAGCAGAAAGAGAACCACGCCGGCGGGAATGCCCCGGAACGCAGCCATCGTGAAGAAGCAGAGTGCCATGGCTAGTAGTGCTGCAGCGATTCTTATTCCTGGTGCAAGCCGGTTCAGAAAGAAGAGACTGAGCGTGACTAGTGCCCCCAAGCTAAGCAATGACAGCAGGATTCCGGTAGAGATCATTCCATCACTGCCCTGTGACAGGGGCAGTTCAAAGAAAAGTACTCCTTGGGAGCAGGAAACAAAGAAGGGCAGCAGATAATAGCGCCGGGATACAGGAGGGTTCGCCTGGGCCGGAGCTTGTGAGAGTGAGTGCAAAGGCAGAGCAGGGTTCGAGGCGGCCAGGCTCTGAACATGCTTAGGCACGCTGAATAAGGCCATCACACCTGTGAAGATCAGCAGCCAGCCCAAAGTGGTGAAGGTGCCGGAGTAGCCGGCCTTTGCCACAATGAAAGCTCCGGCCGCTGGTGAGACAACGGACGCTAACGTATGGATGATCCCGTGGCCGGACATATATTTCCCTTGGGTCGCGGGATCAGAAGAGAGCGAGGCCAGGAGTGTCATGCAGGCCGGGGAGAGGAAGGCCAGGGCGAAACCGCTCGCTGCCCGCAGCATCAGCAGATGCCAAGGAAGCTGTGCGTGAGCCTGAAGCAGCAGAATGGCCCCGGCTGCCGTAAGCGCGAACACAATGTAACGGCGGCTGCCGTTACGGTCGACCAGCACACCGGCCAGCAGATTGCCGGGAAGATGCGTCAACGAATACATGCCCATCATCCAGCCAATGAAGGCCGGTCCCGCCCCCAGAGAGATGGCAAACGGTGTAAGAATAGGGTACTGGGCATGCAAATCGAAGAAGGCCAGAAAGAGAAATAAATACAGCCACAGCGCGGTTTTCAAAAGAAAGCACCTCCACAGGGGCCTGACTCTGTACCAAGGCACAGGCAGGCGCTTTTTAACAAATAAGGGTTAATGAAGCGATCACTTGTTACCAAGGATTCGGACAATGACCTACTTGTACTTTACGTGTGGTCTGGTAGGCTTATACCATTTTCTTGGGGATGGCTGGCAGGAAGCTGCTTAGCCATGAATTATATAGGTCATTCATGTATAATAATTATTATTATTGAAATGTCCCGGGGACATGCGCCCTGTAGTGACGAAATATGGCGATAGGGGTGTTGTGAAATTGATGGATCCGGCAGTGTGGTCACAGTTTATTAGGGAGAATTGGCTGGTTATCGTTATTGCTCTTGTGCTGCTGTTTGCGGTAATTAATCTGATTAAGACAGTTCTGAAATGGGCGATAGTCATTGCTATTGTAGCTGGCTTGTTCATTTACAGCGGGGTTACGCTTGACCAAATTGGCAACGCTGTGAATAAGGTTACGGATGGAACGGTAAGTACACTCAAGAGCGAAGCACAGGATATGATGCTGAAAGAAGCCAAGGAAGCCAAGTACACTTCTGGAGGCGACGGCACCTTTACCATTACAACACCTAATCTTGAAGTCAAGGGTGCTGCCGGTGAGGATAAGGTGGAAGTGATTTTCCGCGGAGTGAGTCTCGGTAAATGGAGTATGACGGAAACCACCCAATCCTTTATTGAGGAAGCCCGGAAAAATCAATAGGTTTCCAGGAAGGCTGCTTATAGTTGATATGACTTTACAGAGAAATGGAAAGGGGGGACAAACATGCTTAAGGGATGGATAGACAGCCTAAGTGAAGCCAACATCATCTCCATCCTGTTGGTTGTGGTTGTCCTTTTTTCACTGCTGCAGGGCTGGGGCAGAGGCTTCGCAAGAGCGGCGGGAGGCTTGTTCGGCCTGCTAGGAAACGGGGTGCTTACTATTCTGGCGCTGGCGCTGGCCATTCCTGCGGCGATGCATTTGTCGCCTATCGCAGGAACCTGGGCGTCAGGAATAGTACTTCCGGACACTCAGCTCAGCGGATGGCAGCAATTGTATTACACTGCCGTATCTGTGCTGGCAGGATCACCTTTTGTCCGTTTTCTGCTGCTTCTATTGGTATCTTACAGCTTGATCCGGCTGCTGCTCGGGCTGTTGTTCCTGCTGCTTCCTTTCCGCCTGCCCCGCTTTCGGACGAGAGAATCGGACCGGAAGATTAGCTTAGCCAGCCGTCTTAGCGGTGCGGTTATCGGCGGTGTTATTGGACTGGTGCGCGGTCTTGTCCTTATTCTTGCGTTGTACATTGGTGTCGGCCTGAATCCCGATAGCGGCTTCAGCCGTTATGTGGAATCCTCCCCCATCTATAGTGAGAGTGCGGCAGCGGTATTTGAGCCGCTTGCCGGTGAGGATATGCGCAGCAGACTGCCGGTACTGACCCAAGCGGTGGCTGATGAGATGAATGATATTTTGCGGCGGAAATATGAAGTCATTGATCATGAGATTTCACCCGATATTGTGGGGGCCGCCGCCGATATTGCCGGACAAGCTGAGGGAACTGAGGACAAGGCCAAACTGCTGTATGACTGGGTTGGCTCACGGATTGCCTATGACTATGGTAAGGCTGAGAATTACGAGCAGAACCGCATCTGGCATGAACAGACCCCGCAGGATACCTTTGATACCCGGCTTGGTGTGTGTATTGATTATGCCCGCCTTTACGCCGTAATGGCACGCTCACAGGGACTTCAGGTGCGTGTAGTTACGGGACAGGGCTACGATGGCCAGGGCGGATATGGCGCCCATGCCTGGAATGAAGTATACCTGCCGGACAGGCATGCCTGGATACCGCTTGATTCCACGTGGGCGAGCAGCGGGGACTGGTTCAACAGCAAGGATTTTGATAAAACCCATATTAAAGAAAGTGTGCTCTGAGAAGGAAGCGGCAGCCTTGAGATATATGGTACAATAACAGGGCATATTGAGCAGCCTCTCAGACTCCGGTTTGAATAGGTTCTATAACTGCAATCTGATAAGGAGAGGACACACTGTGAAATGGTTTGGCCACCCGGGGATACGTCCGGATGAAGCTCATGGCCGAAGTGCACCCAGTCTCCGCATAAATCTGTTTTTCTTCGGCACTTTTTTTATTTTTTGTGTCATAATTATTCGTCTTGCCTCACTGCAGTTCGTCGAAGCTGCGGCTTTGACCGAAGTAGAAGAGAGTCAAGAGACTAAGGCTGTTCCTCTTTCCGCGATCCGGGGGATTATTCATGCTGCCGGTGGAGAGGAGATTGCGTACAATACATCCGTCCAATCCTTGTATATCACTTTAACCAAAGACTATACAGAGACCTATAAGAACAAGGAAACCAATGAATATGAGTTCACGGAGAGTGCCCAAGCGAATACAGCTTCGCTGGCAGCGAGACTGGAATCCGTCTTCAATCAATATGGCGGCCCATCCGGCAAAAAGCTCACGCAAGCAGATATTACAGCTCTGCTCGATCTCCATTTCAAAAAGGCGCTGGGCTACTATCCGCGTAAAATCAAGACAGGTCTTACACCCAGGGAAGTGGCCCATTTTCTGGAGCACAAGGAGCAATATCCCGGTCTGTCCATTGTGGAAGAAGCGGCCCGCCATTATGACAAAGACACCGTGGCTGTACAGGCGGTGGGTTATATTAAGCCTTTTAAATCCTCCGATAAAGAAGATAGCTATAAGAATATCCGCAGTGCGATGAAGAAAAATAATGCCGATCCGGGCTTAGCGTATAAAGAGGATGAATTTGTCGGTTTTTACGGCCTCGAACTGCAATACCAGCGGGAGCTGCGCGGAAAAAACGGCTACCAGACGATTTCCGTCAATCCGCAGAATATGGCGGAGGAGGTCACCCGAACAGTCCCGCCCGTCAAAGGGAATGACCTCTGGATGACGATCAATAAGAACATCCAGCTTAAAACCGAGCAGGCAATTATGGATCAGATTCGCTGGTTGCATACCCATCCGGTACTGGGGAAACTTCATCCTGATGCCCTGACCGGGTATGCCGTGGCTATGGAAGTGGATACCGGCAATGTGGTTGCGATGGCCAGTATGCCGGATTATGATACAAATGTCTGGACTTCGGAAAAGGTTGCGCCTGAGGAATACGATAAGATTAGGGATAACAACCTGAACGGTACAATTACAGATACCACCTCCGGTATATCCGGCAATGGCCTGAAGTCCATTGTATACCTGGGGTCCACCATTAAACCGTTAAGTGTGTTAATTGGATTGAATGAAGGCTTATTCTCTACCAGTGATACTTATAACGACAAAGGGATCGCCTATTTCGGCAAGGATGACAATGCTTCTGTTAGTAATTCCTCCGGTCATGTACTCGGACTGCTGCATCCGGCGGAGGCCATTCAGGAATCCTCTAATGCTTTTATGGTCGATAAGGTCGGAGATCCGCTGTACAAGAAATATCAGGATAAAGCGACGGGGGTTTGGGATAAATATTTGAAGGCTTTTGGCCTGGGGGTATCCACTGGGAGCGGGCTGCCGCATGAAAGTGCCGGGGCCAACGATTATATGGATATCAAGGCGGCCGGAAGTACCCAGGCAGCCATGGTCTACGCATCCTTCGGCCAGAAAGGTAAATATACAGCACTGCAGCTGGCCCAGTACACGGCAACCCTCGCCAATGAGGGCGAACGGATCAAGCCCCAGCTGGTCAGCAAGATCACGGATGCGGATGGCAACACCGTTAAGGAGTATCACCGTGAAGTGCTGGATAAAATCACATTCGATCCTTCCTACTGGAAGGAGATCAAAAAAGGAATGAATACTGCCGTCAAGGCTTTTGACGGATTTCCTTATGATTTTGCCCGCAAAACTGGTACCTCTGAGATGGATGCGTACGGAGTAGTCAGGGACAATGGCGTATTTATCGCATATGCCCCGCGTGAGAACCCCAAGCTGGCGGTAGCGGTAGTGATTCCTGAAGGCGGATTTGGTTCCAACAGTGCTGCACCGGTTGCGCGTGCAATCTTTGACGCGTATGACTGGGAATACGGGCTGACTGGAGTACCTAAGAAGAACGTACCACCTGTAGCGGCGTCAACGTCGGAATGAAGGTTTATTTTAAGATGTAGAGGAGTGAAAAACTGTGAGTGTTTTCCGTAAGCAGGCCTCTTCCCAAGACGAGAAGGACAGCAAGAGCTCGCTTGGCCTGCGGCTCAACGTGTTTTTCTTCAGCACGTTTATTATTTTCTGTGTCATTATTATCCGTCTTGCCGTTGTTCAATTCGTGGAAGGCCCTACCTTAACGGAGGTAGAGACCAGCCGTGATACCAAAAATGTGCCGCTCGCAGCCATAAGGGGATCGATCCGTGCCTCCGGTGGAGAGGAAATTGCGTATTCCACGTCTGTCCAGTCGCTTTATATCACGCTAACGAAAGAGTATACAGCGAAATCTACGGACAAGGAAACAAAGATTACTTCGTTCACCCCGGAGGCCCGGGCGAATGCCTATGCGCTGGCTAACAAGCTGGTGGAGTCTTTTAATAAGTATGGCGACCCTAAAGGGGAAAAGCTGACGGTTAACGATGTCATCAATTCCCTTGATCTCAATTTCAAGAAATATTCCGGCTTCATGGCACGGCGGATTAAGGCAGGCCTTACCTCTGAGGAGGTAGCTTATTTCATGGAGCATAAAGCGGAATTTCCGGGACTCGAAGTAGTCGAAGAAAGCAACCGCCACTATGATAAGGATAAAGTCGCGGTGCAGACTGTCGGCTATATCAAGCCTTTTAAGTCTTCAAGCAGCCTGGATATATACAAAAATATTCAAAATGCGATGAAACTGTTGGATGCTGATCCGGGTCTGACCTACAAGGATGATGAATTTGTCGGATTCGATGGTCTGGAGCTGCAGTATCAAAGAGAGCTACGCGGGAAGAACGGCTACCAGGTGATCTCGGTCAATCCGCAGAACATGGCTGAAAAGGTCGAAAAGGTCGTTCCGCCAGTGAAAGGGAATGACCTGTGGACGACCATTAACAAGAATATTCAGCTGAAGACGCAAAAGGCCATTACCGAGCAGATCAGCTGGCTGCATTCCCATGCTGTGCAGGGTAAAACGCATCCTAACGCCATTACCGGCTATGCGGTAGCCATGGAAGTGGATACAGGTAATATTGTCGCCATGGCCAGCATGCCGGACTATGATACCAATGTATGGACTTCGGGATCATTGCCTACCGATGTCTGGAACCGCATCATCGATAATTATCAGAACGGAACCATCAATCCGATTTCTTCGGGTGTTTCAGGTAATGGACTCCGCTCGGTACTGCTGATGGGTTCAACAATTAAGCCGCTGAGCGTACTCATAGGCCTGAATGAAGGGCTTTTCAGTACCAGCTCTATCTACACCGATACAGGCAGTACCTCTTTCGGTAAGGAAGGGCATGAAACCAAGGTTAGAAACGCTTCCGGCCACGTATACGGTCCCATGGACCCGGCTAAAGCGATCACGAAATCCTCTAACGTATTCATGGTCGATATGGTCGGCAAGAAATTGTACGACAAGTATGGAAGCAAGGGCATTGAGGTTTGGGACAAATATATGAAGGAATTTGGCCTCGGCGTATCTACACAA
Organism: Paenibacillus sp. P32E; assembly: GCF_001909085.1. Classification (NCBI taxonomy): domain Bacteria; kingdom Bacillati; phylum Bacillota; class Bacilli; order Caryophanales; family Paenibacillaceae; genus Paenibacillus; species Paenibacillus sp. P32E. The sequence continues at coordinate 202,975 of NZ_LVYY01000003.1, forward strand.
AGCGGCCTTCCCAGAGAGTTTCTGGGGCAAATCAACTATTCGGATACCAAAGCGGCGGGAAGTGCCCAAGCGGCACTGGTATATGCGTCCTTCGGACAGCAGGGAAGCTACACTACACTGCAGCTTGCGCAGTATGCTTCCACCCTTGCTAATGAAGGCATCCGGATCAAACCGCAGCTGGTCAGCAAAATTACGGATTCAAACGGCAAGGTTGTCAAGACCTTTGGCCGAGAGGAGCTGGATAAAGTCACCACGTTTGACGATTCCTTTTGGAGAGAAATCAAAAAAGGGATGAGCAGTGAGGTGACTGCATTTAATGATTTCCCGTATGACTTTGCCCGCAAGACAGGGACATCCCAGCAGCAGGCCAAAGGAGAACTGCGCGATAACGGCGTCTTTATTGCCTTTGCTCCGCGGGATAAGCCCAAGCTGGCTGTAGCTGTGGTCATTCCTGAAGGCGGATTTGGCTCCAACAGCGCCGCGCCGGTCGCCCGCAAAATTTTCGATGCTTATGATTGGGAATATGGACTTGATGGCGTGCCTAAGAAAAGCTTGAAAACTCAAGATACGACGGCCGGTAGTGTTCCGAATACGTCAGGGGAAAATACTCCGGCAACAAACAACTGATACTATGGACTGAACGACAGAATGTAACGACGCCGGAATGACTAGATCCAAAAATATACAGCTCTCTGACACCAGAGAGCATACAAGAATGGAGGGGTGGCAAATGATTGCCAAATACCGCCTGCTGGCATTGGATATGGATGGAACCCTGCTGAATGATGAACAACAGATTACCCCAAAAACGGTGGAATGGATTAAAAAAGCAATGGATGCAGGCGTTCATGTCTGCTTGTCAACCGGACGCTCGTCACGGAGCGCAATGCCTTACGCAGAGCAGCTTGGGCTTGAAACTCCGATGATTATGGTGAACGGCAGTGAAGTGTGGCGTGCGCCTCATGAGCTGTACCGCCGTTCCCTGATGGACATGATGCTGGTCAAAAGAATGCATGAAATCGCTGAAGAATACGGAATCTGGTTCTGGGCGTATTCGGTGGACGAGGTCTATAACCGCGACAATTGGGATGGAGATATTGAAGGCCGGGAATGGCTCAAGTTCGGTTATTCTACAGAAGACGACGAGATCCGCCATAAGCTGCTGATGCAGCTTCAGGATTTGGGCGGCCTCGAAATTACGAATTCCACCCCACACAATCTGGAGATTAATCCGCTTGGTGTGAACAAGGCTTCCGGCATTCGGGAGGTCTGCAAGCTGCTGGGTATAGAGATGTCCCAGGTGGTCGCGGTAGGAGATAGTCTAAACGATCTGGCCGCCATTCAGCAGTCCGGCTTTGGTGTAGCGATGGGCAACGCGCAGGAAGTAGTGAAACAGGAGGCGGACGCCGTAGTCGCCACGAATAACAACGATGGGATTGCAGAAGTGATTGAGAAGTATATCTTGATTTGAATTAAAATTTTTAGGAGTTGAAGGAATGGCGATTCTGGGATGGGTTTTGATTATTGCTTTATTCGCCGTAGGCCTGGCCGGAGCGGTGTATCCGATATTGCCGGGCGCGCTGGCGATTTATCTGGCCTTTTTCGTATATGGCTGGTTCTTTTCCTTCGACCCGTTTGGTGCGGGATTCTGGATTATTCAGACGCTGATCGTGGTTGTGCTGTTTGTGGCGGATTATGTGGTCGGGGCCTGGGGTGTCAAAAAATTCGGCGGCTCCCGCGCCTCGGTCATCGGCAGCACGATCGGCCTCATCCTGGGCCCTATCCTCCTTTCACCGTTTGGCCTGCTGATCGGTCCGTTTGTCGGCGCATTTGCCGGTGAACTGATTGCCGGTTCAAATCCGGGCAAGGCCGTGAAGGTCAGCTTCGGTTCATTGCTTGGCCTGTTCAGCAGCACAGTAGTCAAAATTGTGCTTCAAATTGCCATGGTCGTCCTCTTCTTTATCTGGATTGGCCGGTATTAATTTTAACAGCGAAGAAGGCGAAACAGTTTGTCCACCAAGAAAGAGTCATTTGTCAAAGGCACGCTTATTCTGGCCGCGGCTGCGCTCGTGGCCCGCGTGCTGGGTCTGGCCCAGCGGGTGCCGCTGGAGCATTTATTCAATGATATCGGGAATGCATCATTTACACAGGCGAACAATGTGTACCTGATGCTTCTGCCGCTGGCAACAGCCGGCATTCCTAGTACGCTCAGCAAAATGGTGTCTGAGCGTTATGCGCTAAACCGGCCGAATGAGGCGCAGCAGGTATACCGTGCGGCGCTTATTTTTGCCGCAGTTGTCGGTGTGCTGATGAGTACAGTCCTGTACATAGCAGCTCCGTATTATGCGGAGTATACCAAGGTTCCCGAGAGTACGCTCGCGATCCGGGCGATAGCACCGGCACTGCTGCTCTTTCCGATGATTGCGATGATGCGCGGTTATTTCCAGGGTCGAAACAATATGATGGCCGGGGGCATCTCGCAGATAATTGAGCAGGTAGCCCGGGTATCGACGGCAATTCTACTTGCGTTTATTCTGCTGCGCCAGGGGTACAGCAATACATGGATGGCAGCGGGCGCTTCTTTCGGCAGTGTGCTCGGCAGCATCGGGGCGTTTGGCGTGATGCTGTATTATGCAAGGAAGCTCCGCCGCAGCGAGGAGCAAAAGGCTTTGTATGATTCAAGCGAAGCCCGGATTCCGCTGCTGAAGATTTACAAGGATATTTTCAAGCTGTCTATACCGATTGTGCTCTCTTCCGTTACAGTTCCGGTTGTGAACTTTATTGATACCTCGCTCATCGTTCCGCTGCTTAGCGGTCAAATCGGGTTGAAGGAGGCTACTCAGGCTTTGGGGATCTATGGAAGCCGTGCACAGAGTGTAGCCGGAATTCCGCCAGTACTGTCGATTGCGCTCAGCACTTCGCTAATTCCGATCATTTCCGCCGCCTACGCAAGGCGCGACGAAGTGCATCTGAAGCGGCAAGTGACGCTGGCGCTGCGGATTTCAATTCTGACAGGAACACCTATTGTCCTCTCGCTCGTGGTAGCTGCATATTCTGTGAATGGACTGCTGTTCAGCAGCCTGGACGGCAGTGGCATTGTGGCGATGCTGACACTGGGGACGATTTTCCAGATTACCATGATGACGACCAACTCCATTCTGCTCGGAATGGGAAAAGCGCGGATCTCCATGTACTATGTGCTGGCCGGCCTGCTCGTCAAATTTGGCTCAAACTTTATTCTCAGCCGCTTTTTTGGCATTTACGGCATTATTGCAGCAACGGCTCTGTGCTTCATTGTGATTACGCTGCTTAACCTGAGAATGCTCAAGTCCATCATACCTTTCGAGATCCTTGGCAGACGCTGGGGAGGGTTCGCGGTTGCTGTGTTGGCCTCAGGCGGGATCGGTTACGGACTGAATGAAGCAGGTCTAATTCTTACCCATATGATGCCTGCCCGGGTGGCTTTCTTGATTACCTGTCTTGTTGTAGGTGTATCTGTTGTTGTCATCTATCTGGTACTGCTTATTGTTCTGGGGGTGCTGAGCCGTCAGGAAATCGCCGGTTATCCGCGGCCACTGCAGAAGGTGCTGGGTCCGCTCATGAAGCTGCAGCCCGAACGTATCCGTTCTGAACAATAATTCTATGATAATTGTCTTATTCTGTCTTTTTTATTTGACTTATTCCGTACAATTTGCTTCACTTAAAGAACATATAGCAGACGCTTACTCTTAACTTAAGAAGGGACTGTTCAGTTCATGGATAAAATTACTTCCCCTGCGGAATTTCAGGTGTCGATTCAATCGCCCCGTCTGACCGTAGCTATCTTCAAGGCCGATTGGTGCTCGGACTGCAAGTTCATTGACCCGTTCATGCCTGAGGTGGAACAGAAATACACGGATCGTCTCACGCTGGTTGAAGTGGATGTTGACGCTGTAGGCGATGTCAGCCAAGAACAAAATATTCTTGGGATCCCCAGCTTTGTTGCATATACGGATGGACGCGAGCTAGTGAGGTTTGTCAACAAGCTGCGTAAGTCCCGTGAAGAGATTGAGAGCTTTCTGGACAGGGCGCTTGAAGTTTATCTGACTATACACAAGTAATAACGATGCACCGCTTTCGCCCTACCCGAGCAAAAGCGGTGTTTTTTCTAAAAATATAAGGATTTATAGGTTTCACGCTATAAATCATCCTTCTATTTCTCGCTGAAACGGATTCCGTCCCTTAAAAGGACGGCGAAGCCTTTTCCACTTGATTAAATCGCTACATAGCTGTTCAACAGGCACTTATCCCAATCATTCCTAGAAAATTGCGGGTGATCTCATTGACGATGAATCAATTGAAATGGCTCAGCTACATCACTTGTCTAATCATGTTTTTGGCGCTTCTCGGTGGTGCAGTAGTTACCAAAACCGGTTCTGGACTGGAATGCGGCAATGAATGGCCACTCTGTCACGGAAAGCTGATTCCTGCCTATACGCTAGGTTCTCTAATCGAATACACCCATCGTTTATTTAGCGGGCTGGCTGGCCTGATGTCCCTTGTCTCGATGCTGGCCTTTTGGCGTTATGCGCGTAAACGGAGAGATCTGATGGTGTACGCTCTGCTGACGCTTTTATTTGTGGTGGTGCAGGGAGGAATGGGAGCGCTTGCGGTGATTAAATCGCAGTCGGCTGCGGTGATGGCACTGCATATGGGCTTCTCCCTGATCGCTTTTGCCAGCTCGCTGATGCTTGCGCTCGGGTCGAAAAGGCGGTATGCGCTGGGGGATAATCCGCCTCCTCCGGGACCACGCGTCAGCAAAGGCTTCCGCAACTTAACATGGGCGGCTGCGTTATATTCTTATATAGTGGTTTATATTGGGGCCTATGTCAGCCATACGGATTCCCAGGGAGGCTGCTCCGGGTGGCCGCTCTGTAACGGGGAATGGATACCGGAGCTGTCTGGCGGTGTGGGCATTGTGTTCACGCATAGGGTTGCAGCGGCATTGCTGTTTCTCCTGATCGCTTGCCTGGGACATTTAGCCTTCTGGAAACATAAAGCTCTGCCTGAGGTGAGGGCACTTGGGAGTGCTGCTGTTGTTCTGTGTCTGCTTCAGGTATTCAGCGGTGCTGCTGTTGTTCATACCCTATATAATGAACGGCTGTACATTTTTGCCGCACTGGCGCATATCCTCCTGATTGCCGGACTCTTCGGTGTTCTGTGCTACATTAGTGTGCGCGTATGGCAGCTGGAAAGAGCGAATAAATAGTCTACGCTCATCAAACTTTTGCGAGATAACGCCCTGTTTGAGGAGGAACGATATAGTGGGATACGGAAATTTGCGTCAATGGATTGAACAGCTCCGCCGGGATAAGGATATTGCCGTGATTGATGCTCCGGTGGATCCTTATTTGGAGCTTGCAGAGATACATCGGCGTGTCGTAGAAGAGGAAGGGCCGGCTTTGCTCTTTACGAATGTAACCGGAACACCGTTTCCGGTGGCAACCAATCTCTTCGGAACGGTCCGCCGGGCCAATCAGGCCTTCGGAACGCGTCCGGAGCAGCTGATGAAGACGATGGTGAGTGCAGCCGAAACACTGCTGCCGCCAACAGCGTCCGGGATATGGAAGGAAAAACGGCTGCTCCTGGACCTGCTTAAGGTGGGAACCCGGAATGTACCGCAGGGAGAAGCCCCGGTACTTGGCGTCTGCCGCAGTACGGATCCCCTTAAGGAGCTGCCCCGCATCACCAGCTGGCAGGAGGAGGGAGGTCCATCGATCCTTCTGCCCATTGTCTATACAGAGAGCATTACTCAGCCGAATGACCATAACCTTGGGATATACCGGATTCAAATGTATGATGACAGCAAGGTGGGAGTGCATTGGCAAAAGCATAAAGGAGGCAGCTTCCATCACCGGGAGGCGGAACTGCTCGGAGAGACCCTTCCGGTATCCGTCTTTTTAGGCGGGCCTCCGGCATTGATTGCCGCAGCAGCGGCTCCAGTACAGGAACGGATACCGGAGCTGATGCTAGCCTCTCTGGTGCTGGGCCGAAAGCTGCAGATGGTCAAGGACCCGATGGGCGGGCACCGGATTCCCGCTGAAGCGGAATTTGCCATTCGCGGACTGGTCACGCCCCAAGAGCGTCATACGGACGGACCATTTGGTGATCACTATGGTTATTACTCCAAACCCCGCGATTTTCCGGTCATGCACGTTCAGCGGATTTGGCACCGGAAAGATGCCATCTATCCGGCAACTATCGTCGGCAAACCACACCAGGAAGATTACTACCTCAGGGAGTACATACAGCGGCTGCTGGCTCCGGTGTATCCGCTGCTAATGCCGTCCGTCAAAGCACTGTGGGAGTACTCGGAATGCGGTCCGCATTCCCTGGTGTCTGCTGTCGTGAGAGAGAGCTACCCTAACGAAGCGATGGTATCAGCCTACCGGATTCTGGGGGAAGGCCAGCTGTCCTTAACCAAATTCCTGCTGCTGACTGATGAGCCGGTCGAGCTGACCGATTTCCCGAGACTGCTGGAGAACGTACTGGAGCGCTTCAATCCCGCCTCGGATCTTATGGTATACAGCAATGTCTCCCAGCATGAGCAAGGGCATCCGGTGAATCCATTGAACAATAGCAGCAAGGCTATAATGGTAGGAGTGGGAAGTCCAGTACGTGAGCTTCCTTATGCATACACAGAAGGACTAATTTCAGGTGTCTCACAGGCAATTCCTTACTGCCGGGGATGTTTAGCCGTTTCCGGTGCATCCTATGAAGAAGATCCTGAACTTGCGTCCCGGCTAGTCGCTGTTCTGCGAGCCCAGGAAACGGCCTGGCCGCTCGTGATAGTGGTGGATAACGCCGCAGATACAGTACGGACTCAAACCTCTTTTCTGTGGACGGTGTTCACAAGGTTCGATCCGGCCAGTGATATATACGCCGAATGTGAGATCAAACGCCATCATATCGGCTATAAGCTGCCCCTTGTGATCGATGCCAGAATGAAACGGGAGTATCCGGAGGAGCTGATTCCGCGCGAGGATATTGTTCAGCGGGTTGACCGCAACTGGAAAAGCTATTTCCCACACTGAGGAGGTTACAGGATGCTGCGGATATTACTCGGAGAGCCGCCCCGTGAGAACAGCGGTGTGCTGGCTGAAGCGATGGACAATATGGCCAGGCTCGCATCCATGCTGCGCAAGGACATGAACCTGCATGAAGACCGTAACCACGAATACCGCAAGCTTGAAATCTGGACGCGCGGTCTAATCTCTTCACTGGACGAGCTGGAGCAAAGCTGGTTCGCGGCTGCCTTTTTCCGCAAATCCGTTGTAGCGGGTTACATGGATGATATGTCCCCTATGGAGCAGGGTGAATATGCGAGATATGTTTATTTTTATAAAGATGGCTTCATTCGTGTGTTTTCACTGCTCGACAAGCTGGGTACGGTGCTCAACAGTCTGTACGATCTGAACACCAGCAAGGTCAAAGCCCATTTCTCCTATTTTACAGTGCTTCGCCAGTTTCATTTACTTAAGCAGCATACAGAACTGGCTAATGAACTGGAGGAAATTAAGCATTCCTACCGGGAGCCGCTGGAGAATCTGCGCAAGCGCCGTAACGCCGAGATCCATTACATGAATGCTGAAATGCAGGATGATCTGTGGCAGCGGCATCAGGGACTTCATGACAGAATTCATTTGGAGGATCTGGATAGCCATCTTGAGGATTTGAAGCAGAGCCTTGAAATGGCATGTAAGACCTTGGCAGCAGCATTCAAATACAGCAATGAGCAGTGGCATAAGAGTAAAATCGCCGCCAATCTAAAGCCCGGGCCTTCTTCCTCAGTAAAAAGTTCCCTTTGACAAAAAAACTTAAACTTACTATACTTGAGCTTACATTAGCAGCTTACATGTTGCGGGAACTAATTTCATAATAAACTCTTATCGAGAGCGGCGGAGGGATAGGCCCGATGAAGCCCGGCAACCGATTTGTAGGTGAAGCGATACTCGTCGCTCTCTTCAAATGTCATGGTGCTAATTCCTACAATGCCGCTTGGTTTGCGGTCGTTGGCAGATGAGAAGGCATGGTTAATACAATCACAGGGCCTCTTTCGATCTGCAAATGATCGTAAGAGGTCTTTTTGGTTTTCATATGGGTTACTTGGGGAGGACAAATGGTTTGATAGAGCTGAAAGGTTTGACCAAGGTATACGGAAAAGGCAGCAAAGCTGCAACGGCGCTCTCCGGACTGAACCTGTCGATTCAAAAAGGGGAGATTTTTGGAGTCATCGGCCACTCGGGTGCCGGTAAAAGTACATTGATCCGCTGCATCAACCTGCTGGAGCGCCCGACGGAAGGCGAAGTATGGGTGGACGGAGTGGAATTGACCTCACTCAGTCAAGGACAGCTTCAGGAACGGCGCCGCAAGATCGGTATGATCTTTCAGCATTTTAATCTGCTGTCTTCCGCGACGGTGTACGATAACATTGCATTTCCGCTGCGGCTGTCGGGAACACCCAAGGCACAGATTGAACAGAAGGTTCTGGGTCTGCTGTCGCTCGTAGGTCTTGAAGAGCACAGCCGTAAATACCCGGCCCAGCTATCGGGAGGGCAAAAGCAGCGGGTTGGCGTCGCGAGGGCCCTAGCCAGTGACCCCGATGTGCTGCTATGCGATGAAGCTACCTCGGCACTGGACCCTCAGACGACCGATTCAATCCTGCGGCTGCTGCTGGACATCAACCGGAAGTTTCATCTGACCATCTTGCTGATTACCCATGAAATGCATGTCATTCAGAGTATTTGCGATCGGGTTGCAGTGATACATGGCGGGGGAATAGTCGAGCAAGGCGAGGTAGCCACGGTATTCCTGAAGCCGCAGCATGAAGTGACGAAGGATTTTATCCGCAGTGAACACCAGCATGAAGGTCCGCTTCGTGTAGCGCTGGATGCAGTACATGGACAGTACAGCACATCCGTCAAAATCACATTCCTTGGACAAAAGACCTATGAATCCACGCTCTCCCATGTGGTCCGGAGAACGGGTGTGGACTTTGCCATTCTTCAGGGAACGATATCAACGATCAAGGATGTACCATACGGCCAGCTCCTGGTTCGCTTTGAAGGCAGCTTGGAAGCGGTTGAGGCAACTCTTGCCGAACTGACAGCGCAAGGTCTTGATGTGGAGGTGTTCGGCTAATGGGGAATTTGAATTTTAACGAAATTAACTGGGAAGAAATGCTGGATGCGGGCATAGCTACACTACGAATGTTGGCTTATTCCGGAATTTTCACAATTATTCTTGGTTTACCACTCGGAATTGTGTTATATTTATGGGGAAGATCAAATAACTATATTATCAGGTTGGTTTACTCGGTATTATCTTTCGTGGTGAATATCCTGCGTTCCGTGCCTTTCATTATCCTGATGGTCGCCTTGATTCCTTTGAGCAAAAGCATCATGGGAACTTCAATCGGTGTTCTGGGAACCATTCCGGCGCTGGTAATCGGTGCTGCTCCGTTTTTCGCCCGGCTGGTGGAAACGGCTCTACGCGAGGTGGACCGGGGCGTGATCGAAGCGGCGCAAGGGATGGGGGCTACTACCGGACAAATCGTCTGGCGCGTGCTTTTGCCGGAAGCCCGTCCAGGTCTGCTAGCCGGAGTGACCATTACCATTGTTACATTAGTTTCATACACAGCGATGTCGGGGATGATCGGCGGCGGAGGTCTGGGTGACCTGGCTATCCGATACGGCTATTACCGCTATGAGAAGGAAGTCATGATAATCTCGGTAGCGCTAATGGTGATTCTCGTGCAGCTGCTGCAAATGGCCGGTGACCGGCTGGTTCAACATTTTACCCGGAAATAAGGTACTTCCATATACAAGCCTTATTCATACACACATACACAATAGAGGGGGATTTACAGATGAAAAAAGTACTGCTCACATTCTTCAGCTTGACCTTGGTTTTGGTGCTGGCAGCCTGCGGCAACAACAATAATACCAACAATGCAGCGAACTCTGCGGCTACGAAGGCCCCGGCTGCGAATGCATCCACAGAGCCGTCAACCGAGCCGTCTGCTGAACCGGTAACGCTGGTGATTGGCGCATCCCCGAAACCGCATGCGGAAATTCTAAAGGCAATTGCCCCGCTTCTTGAAAAGCAAGGCATCAAACTGGAAATCAAAGAATTCACGGACTATATCCTGCCCAATACACAGCTGGCCGAGAAAGAACTGGACGCCAACTTCTTCCAGCACAAGCCTTACCTGGATGACCAGAACCAAAAGAACGGCACGGATCTGGTATCCGTTACGGCAGTTCACGTTGAACCCTTTGGTGCCTACTCCAAAAAAATCAAATCGATCGATGAGCTGGCTGACGGCGCAAAAGTAGCGATTCCGAACGATGCCACCAACGGTGGACGCGCCTTGATCCTGATGGCCAAAAATGGCCTGATCACTTTGAAGGACGATACCAATATCGCTTCCACCACAGCAGATATCACCGAGAACAAAAAGAACCTGAAAATCGTGGAATTGGAAGCTGCTATGCTTCCCCGCCAGCTGGATGAAGTAGATCTGGCCCTGATCAACACCAACTATGCGCTGGAGGCAGGCCTTGTTCCAACCAAAGACGCATTGTTTATCGAAGGAGCAGATTCTCCGTATGCCAACCTGCTGGTAGCCCGTCCTGACAACAAGGACTCTGATGCCATTCAGAAGCTGGCTGCAGCACTGACTTCCCCGGAAGCCAAAGCCTTTATTGAAAAGGAATACCAAGGTTCGATCATCCCTGCGTTCTAAGAGGGATTCATAACTGGAGAGGTGAAATTCAGACCAGAGATTGCAGGGTAGCCATAAGTGGCTGTTCGGGCAGCCTCTGGTCTTTACTAATAGCTCTGCTACTCCGGTACCTGTACCTGTCCGCCCTAAAAGTTGATACGCCATGTGAAATCCACTATAATAAAAAAATCCCGGCCTTCTTCATCGGAAGGCCGGGATCGTTATGATACGGGATTAGAATACTTGAATAACTTCTTCCACGCCGTCTACTTCTTCAAGGAGGGCGCGTTCGATCCCGGCTTTAAGCGTGATCGTGGAGCTTGGGCAACTGCCGCAGGCACCCATAAGTTTCAACTTAACAATGCCGTCTTCGACATCGATCAGTTCGACGTCACCGCCATCGCGCTGCAGGAACGGACGAAGTTTATCGAGCACTTCCAGTACTTCATCATACATGGTGGCGCTTTGTACATTCTCACTCATTTCTCAATCACTCCTTTCGTATGCTTATTATAGTACAAAAAGTTAAAAAATAAAATGGTTCACACAGAATAAGGAGAACATCATGAGACCACTTATTGAATTTTGTGCCAGCAATATCGGTCATGGCACAGAACCGCTGAAGCGCAAGCTGGAACTAAATCCCGAATATGATGTCATCGAATATGGCTGTCTGAACAATTGCGGGCAATGCTATCTGCAGCCCTTTGCCATGCTTGACGGTGAAATTATTGAAGCAGAAACTCCTGAAGCGCTTGAAGAAGCCATTGAGGCAGCCATTAAGGAACAGGAAGCCTGGGACAATCTTGAAATTGACTAGTCCCGGTTTTTTTAGCCGAAATGCCGCTTGGACATCCAGAGCACACCGCTTTTCAGCAGGCGGGGAACCCGTCCTATCACAGAACGGCGGCCCATCAGGCCAAAGCCGGCATTTTTGCCCAGAGAGCCAAGGGTGCCCTTCAGCTTGATTTTGTGCAGCTTCGGTGTTTCATCGCGCCATAGTGCTTGAATAATCTGTGCCACCTGTTCACCTTGCGCTCCTGCCGCCTGTGCGCTGGGTGCAAAGGGAAGACTTGCACAGTCCCCAATCACATAAACCTCCGGATAATCAGCCACATTATAATACTGACCCACAACAATCCGTCCGCCCCGGTCCTTCGGCAGCTCTAGCTCCTGGACGACCTGCACCGGCTGGATGCCTGCGGTCCATACGGTTACATCTCCGGGAATGGCCTGGGTGCCATTGAAGATGGCATCCTTTTCAACGTGGGATACAGAAATTTGGCCCAGGGTCTCCACGTGATGCTCACTGAACCATTCCTCTACATACTGCGACAGCTTCGCGGGAAAGGAGGACAGCACGCGTTCTCCCCGGTCCAGAATGGCGATGTTCAGATCCGGACGGCTCTCCCGCAGCTCTGCAGCAATCTCCACTCCGCTAAGTCCGCCACCTACAATGTTAACGGTTCCGTATGGTTTCACGTCATTCAGACGGCGGTAGGTTTCACGTGTCCCGGAGAAGCTCTGGATGCTGCAAGTATGCTGTTCTGCTCCTGGAATATGATGATAATTATCCGTACAGCCGAGTGCAATGGCCAAAATGTCGTAAGACAACGGTTCCCCTGTCTTCAGAAATACCACACGGCTCCCCAGATCAATGGAGCCCACTTCTCCGTAACGAACCGTAAGACGGGGGTGAACCGGGAACTGGATGCGCAGATGGTAATCCGTGACGGTGCCCGCAGCCAGTGCGTAGTATTCCGTCTTGATTCCCTGATAAGGCATCCGGTCAATCAAAACAATTTCCACATCATGGGGGAGATGGTTGTCGAGTAATTCTTGAATAAGGGCAAGGCCGCCGTAGCCGCCGCCCAAGACGAGTACTGTTCTCATGACATCTTCCTTTCGAATATGGCTCAAGTAATGGCCATTGCAGCTGTTATCGGATGAATTCCGGCTTGCAGTTATTCGTATACCTTAATCTCGTTGTAGAAGGTATCCCGTTCTACCGGAATCTTACCGGCGCCCTTCACCAGCCAGATCAGCTCTTCGCGGGTCAGTCCCTCTGGAGTTAAGGCCCCAGCCGCGTGGCTAATCCGTTCCTTCAGAATCGTGCCGTGCACGTCAGATGCGCCGAAGCTCAGGGCAACCTGGGTTAGCTGTGCCCCGATATTGATGAAATAAGCCTTAATATGGTCGAAATTGTCCAGCATTAGACGGCTGATCGCAATCGTTTTGAGGTCCTCGTAGGCCGAGTTACGGCGCATGATTCCGGCGTTCTTATTCTTGGGCTGCATCGACAGGGGAATGAATACCATGAAGCCGTTCGTTTCATCCTGAAGATCCCGGATTTGCAGCATATGCCGCACGCGGTCCTCATGAGACTCGATCGATCCGTACAGCATCGTGGTATGGGTCTTCATGCCGAGCTGGTGTGCCGTCCGGTGAACCTCCAGGTATTCCTCTACATTGGCTTTGTTGACCCGCATTTTTTTGCGGTATTGGTCAGAGAGAATTTCTGCTCCACCGCCTGTAAGCGACTGAAGTCCGGCTGCACGCAGCTCCTCCAGCACCTCACGGATACTGAGTCCGCTGATTCGGGTGAAGAAATCGATCTCCGCCGCTGTGTAGGCCTTCAGAGTCACCTGCGGGAACGCTTCATTCAAGGCCTTAAGCGAATCCACATAATATTGAAAAGGTACCTTATCATTATGGCCGCCGACAATATGGAACTCACGCACCCCAGGGTGGATGTGCTGTTCGACATATTGCACCATTTCCTGACCGGAAAGGGTATAAGCGCCTTCTTCACCGTCATCCTTGCGGAAATTGCAGAATGCGCAGTGTGCTTCGCAGACATTGGTGAAATATAGGCTCATGTTTTCGATAAAATATACCTTGTTGCCGTTCTTGCGCTGATTGACCTCATTTGCCAACTGGCCGATGGTGAGTAAATCATTGCTTTCATATAAATAAACGCCATCTTCCAAATTTAATCGTTCTCCGCCGCGAACCTTCTCGATGATGTTCGCCATTTTGGCGTCTGTGTGGGGTGTTATAAGAGTAGACATATGATTCCTCCTGAAGGTTATGGCGAGGCAAATGCATCGCAGAATAATTCCCAAAACAAACTTAGGGAGTGGCCGTCCATTACAAATAGCTGCGATGTCAGCTGCCTGCGTGACAATTTTCCGAATTTTACGCATACCGCTTTACCTATTATAAACCTCTCACAGGGGAGCGGGCAACCGCTGAGAAGAGATGGGATAGGAGGGTGCAGATATAAACGGCAGGTTCAGTTTGGACTTGAGGGCAGGGGGATAGTGGAGTATACTTAATTTTATATAAAAAATGACTTTTGGCTGGATCAGCCATCGAATACAGAATATTTATTCAGGAGGTTAGAGACCATGATTACAATTAGTGAATCAGCAGCAGAACAACTCAAAACTATGCTGGCTGAACAGGAAATTCCGAATATGTTCCTTCGGCTTGGTGTTACTGAAGGCGGCTGCAGCGGCTTCTCCTACGCCATGGGCTTCGACGACAACGAGAGCGATCAGGACGTATTCCTGGATGTTCAGGGCATGAAGGTTGTCGTAAGCAAAGACGATATCCGTTACCTGAATGGCCTCGAAATCGACTTCGAGGAATCCGGCATGACCGGCGGCTTCACCATTAATAACCCGAACGCCACGGCTACCTGCGGCTGCGGTTCGTCGTTCCGGACGAAGGAAGACGCGGGCAAGCCTGCGGCTGAGCCGTGCTAAACTGAGGTGGAGCAACGTTACCTGCGGCTAAGCCGTGTTGTGCTGCGGATGAACTGTGTTAGCTGAGGCTGAACTGCGCTGAACTACGACTGTCGTCCTAACTGCTATTGAGCTGGCTTCCATGCAGCATCGACTGAAGACGATGTTTGACTTTTTGATCGACACGTTCGTAAGTAATGTTTTATGCTGCGGAGTGAGGCTCCCAACATGAACGTATGGATGAAGTGGAATTACTCCCACTAATCCGAGACTTTAGGCAGCTGGATCATCATTAGGTGGAATAAGTCCATCTAAAATAGCTCAATTAGACCACATCTGCTGATTTCCTCTGAATGAAGTGGAGAAAATCCCACTAATTGCTGCTACACAACAGTTTTCGGCTAATCAAATGGAGAAATTCCACCTAAAGATTAGTGTGTTATAACATTTATGAGTTCAAATACAGTTACGAAGCCTTCAGGTGCATGTACCTGGAGGCTTTTTTGTACCGTCCACAGCAAGCCGGCGGAAGTTCCAGTATTTAGCTGTGCTTGTATACTGAGTGAAAGAGGAGCGTTCTTAAACAAGTATGAATAATTCAATCCTGGTAAGACTGGCAACCCCGGAGGATGCCGAAAGTCTGGCAAAGCTTAACTATGAGTTTAACGGAGTTCTAATGGACATACATACAATTCAGGAAACACTGGTTTCGTCAAATGAACTGGTCGCGCTGGGCGTAAGTGGAGATACACCGGTAGGTTTTGCATGCGGCCAGTATTTCAAATCCGTATGTTATCGGGAGCTTTACGGAGAAATTACTGAAATGTATGTGAGTGAGAATGCGCGAAGAAGCGGGTGCGCCACATCATTACTTTCTTTTCTGGAAGCGGAACTTCGGGCCCGCGGGGTCAAAGAAATTAAATTAATAACCGGCGCAAACAATGAGGCAGCTATCGCAACCTATACGAATAATGACTACACAAAACAAGAACATGCCGTGCTGTCCAAAACATTATGAATACATTAAACAGCTACCCATTAGGACAACGAAGGGAGAACCAACATGATCACCATAGCTTTGACGAAGAAGCTTTTTGAGCTTAGCGCTTTGGTAGAGGAACAGGACAATGAAGAAGAGGCTGAATTCTATAAGTGGCATGCTAATGTGTTCCGGATGGCTAGGAAGAATAACGTGATTTTTATGAACAATCAGACGCGGTATAACTTTATTTTATTTGGAATGAAGAAGGAACATTTTAAAAACATTAACCAGTTATTCGTCCAGTCACTGATAGAGAACTTGCGAGCCGATGAGGTCAGTGATTCGAACATTACGGAGTATGTAAGTAAAGCCGATGCAATCAAGTTCACGAAAACCTATAGTCGAAGTGTGCTGGGTTCTATGACAGACATGGTGAAGATGACAGGATTCTTAATTTCGGATTATCCTCCTCACGCAATGAATATTATAGCGCTTAATCAAAAAAACAATCGGTGTCCTTTGGTTAAACTAAGCAGCTTCCCCGAACGATTGATGAAAGAGGCATTGGGTTTGCACTAATATGAAGGAGGAGGACTCGTATGAGGCCGTTGCATCGGTCATTCTGACTCCTGTTCCCCCTTCTCGGGGTTGTAAGTCCAAACAAACTGCATAATAATTTTCCAATAAGAGGTAATGAATACTCACTGTCGAATAAGTGATAGATATACAAATGGGATCAATTTGTGTACGGAGTTTGAATGTTGTAAACGCTCACAATAGAGATGCAGGAGGCGCTGAAGATGGACGGAAGCAAGTCGTTGATCTATCAAATTCTCAAGACAATTGAAGAGGGCAAAGAACCGGTGCTGGAGAACCTGGAAGGAATAACAATAGGGGGATATCATAGCGCTCTGGAACAGATTAAGGAGAACAATCTGGCCAGCAATATCAGCTTCTCCCTTAGCGGAAAAGGTAAAAAAGCGGTCCGTGTTGCGAACACAAGCGGCTCCAAATTGACCCCTCAGGGTATCAACTATATCCATATCCAGGACAGCCGCAGCTTCTAGCGTTCCATAAGAGGAGTGTTCCTTATGGAAGATAGGCAAAAGCATACTATCCATCCACTCCGGGGGAATCCGGATACAACTGATTTCGTCTATATTGAGCTCCAGAGATATAGCGACGGGAAAGTGACCCCGAAGCATTAGTTCTTAAGGGAACTAGGTGTAGAGAAGGTATACTATAAGATTGAAACGCAGAAACCGGAATTTCGGCTTCTGCGTTTTTGCATGGGTTGAATAGGAAACTGTTTTAGAACCTTCCAGCTCCCGAAAGCTTCAGCGTGAGATTTGCTGATTGGTATACTTGGCGACAGCCGCTGCAATTCCAGCCGCTTGTCCCGGCGCAGCGCCACTCTAGCTGTTGAACAAGCGGTACTCGCGTGGGGATACTCCGCTCAGCTGCTTGAAGACTTTACCGAAATGGGAGAAGTTCCCGAAGCCGCACTGCTCGGAAACGGAGGTGACCGATAATCCGGTTTCCTTTAATAAGCGCTGTGCTTGCCTGACTCTTGTGAGATTGATGTATTCGCTGAATCCGAAGCCGGTAACTTCCTTGAACATTCGGCTAAGATGGCTTTTGCTGATGTAGAAGCGGGAAGATAAGTCGTCCAGCTCCAGAGGTTCAGCATAGCTGGCATGAATATGGCGGACTATAGCGGTGATCTTCTGCTGTACCGGTGTAGGCTCGTAGTGAACAGACGGCTCCTGTCTGAGCAATTCTCTGGCCGTGAACAGCAGCAGCTCGGTCGCCGCATGGACCGCGTGGATTTCATAGCCCGGGGGTTCTTCAGTAAGCTCCCCGAGCAGTTTCAGCAGCAGCGCCTCCAGCGGGAGGCGCTGCTGTAGCTTCAGCCTCAGTATAGGATACTCATGGGAGAATACAGACAATAGCAGTTGCTTATGTTCTGCGGAGAATCCGTCGAAGAAGGCAGGATCATAATACAGCAGCATTCTTTCGTAGCCGGGGATGCCGGCGTCGGAGGTTCTATGCACTATATCCGAGCCGATCAGCACGATATCTCCGGGCTGTACGGTGAAACTGCGGTCATGGATGAAGTAATTCCGCTCACCGGAAAAAAGATAATACAGTTCATATTCACGGTGAAAATGGGTTTCCGTCATGGTGTGAAAATCATTCCTGTCGAACTCTATCTGAAGTCCATTCCGGGAAGCTGTAAGGTCAAATCTAATTTGATCCGGCACCTGCCCAATGTCCATACCCAACTCTCCTCATATAGAAAATAACATATGCAGCTATTATAGCAAAATAAGCGGGGTATTAGATAAAAGGAGTGATAATTGCAGAGAAACCATATAAATATTGTGTTACTCTATGGCTGAAAGCCAACAAATAGGATGAACTATAGGAGGCGAAAGAGAATTGGATAAGAAACGTTATGTACAGGTAGGCATTGGGGGCAGGGCACAATTCTTCTATGAAGCCATTGCAAAGGAATACAGGGATTCCGCAGAGCTTACCGCTTTTTGCGATGTGAACCAGACGCGTATGGATTATGCCAATAAGGTTCTTTCGGGAACCTATGAATATCCGCACGTCCGCACTTACCTGACTGAACAATTTGATGAGATGGTTGAAACCGAGAAGCCGGATATCGTCATTGTTACCAGTGTGGACCGGACACATCACCGATATATTATCCGGGCGCTTGAGCTGGGCTGTGATGTCATTACGGAGAAGCCCATGACCGTCGATGTGGAGAAATGCAAAGAGATATACGATGCTGTGGAGCGAACAGGACATAAGGTGCGGGTTACCTTCAATTACCGTTATGCTCCGCATCACACGAAGGCCCGCGAGCTGATCTCCTCCGGGGTGATCGGGGATGTGCATTCGATCCATTTTGAATGGCTGTTGAATACACAGCATGGTGCGGATTATTTCCGCCGCTGGCATCGGGATAAGCGTAACAGCGGAGGCCTGCTTGTCCACAAATCGACTCATCATTTCGATCTGGTCAACTTCTGGATCGGGGCGGAGCCGGAGACGGTATTTGCCTTTGGTGATCTGAGATTCTACGGCCGGGAGAACGCCGAACGGCGCGGCGTAACTTCGTTCTACCAGCGTGGCACCGGCAATCCGGCAGCCTCGGAAGATCCTTTCGCCCTGCATCTGGATCAGAATCCCGTGCTGAAGGAGATGTATCTGGATGCGGAGGCGGATGACGGCTACCAGCGGGATCAAAGCGTATTCGGCGACGGCATCAGCATCGAGGACACCATGGGGGTAATGGTCCGGTACAGCAACAAGGCCATTCTCACCTATTCGCTGAATGCCTATATGCCTTGGGAAGGCTACCGGATCGCTTTTAACGGCTCCAAAGGAAGAATCGAAATGAGCATAGTAGAGAAATCCTATGTCAATGCCGGAGGTGACCGGTCACTGGAAGGTGCCGTGGAGGGCAAGCATATTGTGGTCCATCCCATGTTTGATGCGCCTTATGAGGTCCAAGTGGACGAAGGAGCAGGGGGTCACGGCGGGGGAGATCCGGTGCTGCTGAATGATCTGTTCGGAACCCCGGACGAGGACATCTACCACCGGGCAGCTGACCACCGGGATGGAGCCCGCTCCATCATGACCGGCATCGCTGCCAACCAAGCCATCCGCACCGGGCTTCCGGTCCGGATCAAGGATCTGATCTCAATTTAATTTAATAGAAGAAATAGACATAGTAGAGCCTTCAGGTGCGCAGATCTGGAGGCTATTTATATGTTGTACGCAATAAGTTGTCTATCCTTATATTTCTCGCTGAACGGCTACCGTCCTAAAAAGGGCGGCGAAGCCGTTTCTGCTTGTCTGGGCTCATCCGGTTTCCAGTTTTTAGCGGGACTGATATACTGAATTGTAGTGTGGATAACGTTCTGAAGGCAGGATAATAACGGAGGAGCTCATATGAAAACCTTATACCGGCCCGTCGGCCTCACGGAAATGAAGCGAATACTCGATCTGCACCTCGGCGGCTTTCCTCCCAGATTACCGGAACAACCGATTTTTTATCCTGTTCTTAATAAGCCGTATGCTGATCAAATCGCGAGAGAATGGAACACCAAGGACCTATTTTCCGGCTATGCCGGATTTGTAACTGAATTTGCCGTGGCCAGTCCTTATATCGATCAGTATGAAGAACATGTTGTAGGAGCCAGACATCATCTAGAGTTGTGGATACCTGCTGAGGAAATGGACGACTTCAATCATCAAATTGTTGGTCCAATCCGAGTGGTTGATATTTACTACGGTACCGATTATGTGGGTCTGATTCCGGGGGGATCTGTTTTTGAGAACCAAAGCGCAGCCCAGCAGTTGATTACTTGGAAAAATATTTTAGAATGCAATGCTATGGATTTTTACAGTGAGATCAGAGAGCATTGGCAGCATATTTTCACGAGTTATCCCTATTGGAGTCAGAGGGGTTTTACGGGGTACGGATTATCAGAGGCTGCCCAAAACGAAGTGCTTGGAACAATGAAAGAATATTGGAATGGGCATTTTCCGGATATGGTTTTACTTAGCCTAGGCAAGGAGGCATTATGATTCTGATGTTGCGTCTATGGTCGAAAATAAAATGGAGGGTACTATGAGCGCATGGAGAAGAAAGGCTATGGAATTGTTTTATGATGCTAGATTTCATTTTACTCAAAAAGATGACACCGTATATTCCCTGTTACTTGAGTTGCACATTAGGCTCGATGAGCTCCACAGAAATAATGATACCTTTGAGCTTACCAAAATCTATAATTACGTAGAATGGTGCTTTCATCAAGGCAACCGAAGCCATTATCTGTGCAATGCTGCGGCAGTAGGTTTCTATGAGCATTTAGTAGATGATGAAATCACGCGCAATGCCATTCCCTATTGGGTCAAACCTGATATTTTCGAAGCGGTCCAATCACTTTTTGAATGGAGGCTAGAAAATAAACTAGCTCTATATATTGAGTTGGTTATGGAATATAACAAAATCAACAATACGCAATTCATAAGTTGACTGGAGGCACGATGATGAGTAATCCGAAAACGAATATCAATACATGGTTTCCTAAAGAATCTTCAACCCTCTCAGCGGAAGAGATCGTCGATTCGGTATGCAGCAACATCTATGAGCCTGAGAATGCGGCTGCCCGGGAGGATGTGCTGAAATCACATGGATTCCTGCGGGAGATTATGCTGCTGATCGATCTGGATACAGAACTCACGATGAATGGCATCCTGGGCTTTCTGGAAAATTCATCCGGCCGGTATTTGCTGGAGACTATTCAAGCACTTCAGCATATTGGCGCAGCCGAAGATGCGGAGATTTTAGAGCAGATCTACCAGCAGCTTGAAATCACTCCGGCTCAGCGAATAAAATCTCCCGGTCTGCATGAAGTCAGCAGCTTTCAAGACCGGTACATCCTGAATGCAGAAGTGTTAGATGGAATACTCAGGCTGTCCGAAGCGTTGTATTTGAACACACCTGACCGCAATATTTTTGATAACCTGGTTGGCTATCTTTCTGCGAACAGACATCTGCTTGATGAAGAACTGAAGAAGTATAGCTGGTGATGCTGTCTAGCTGTGGCGAAGGAAATAATCTAATCTAGGAGATGCACAAAATGCCCGAAACGATCAAAACTAATGTAGATGTACTCAACATGCTGGACTCGCTAATGAGAGAGCCCGCCCCGTTTTGGAACAAATTCTATGGTGACAGAACGAAGGGGGTTCCCTTTTTTGTAGATAAGCCGGATGAAAATTTGGTCTCTTATGTAGAATCGGGGATACTGCAGGGCGGACGCATGCTGGAATTGGGGTGCGGACCTGGACGGAATGCGATTTATGCGGCGCTTCATGATTTTGATGTGGATGCAATCGATCTTTCGGAAGAAGCCATTGCCTGGGCGAAGGAACGTGCAGCTGAAAAAAATATTCAGGTGAATTTTACCTGCGGATCGGTTTTTGACCTGTCTCCCGAGTCTGAATATGATCTGGTCTATGATGCAGGCTGTCTTCATCATCTGTGGCCCCATCGGCGAATTGGATATATGGAGATGATCCATCATGCGCTGAAGGACGGGGGATATTTTGGATTAACATGTTTTGCTCCCGGGTTTACGGAAATGGGAGGAGCCATGGAATTAAGCGACTGGGATGTGTACCGGGACCGAAGCATGCATGGCGGACAAGCGTACAGCCAAGAGAAATTAAGCGAACTCTTAGGCGGATATTTTGAGCTGGTGGAGATCCGGTTGATGAAGGAATGTGCGGAGAAGGACGAAGTGTTCGGCGTTCCTTTTCTATGGACAAGCCTATGGAGAAAACACCCGAAGGGATAACTGCATAGGCCAGATTACTTACAAACTAAAAACCTATGTGAAAATGAACGTATCCTTGAGTTCATCTGTACTATCTTTCTATGCAGGTCGAATTAAACGGACAGCAAGCTGACTCCGTAAAAACTTTGAAGTATGAAGGAAGGGAACCCCATGACTCTATTGGAAACAGAACGGTTAATCATTCGTGAATTTGTCCTTGAAGATATGGAAGCGGTGCATGCCTATGCCTCAGATCCTCTGGTGGCGAAATATATGATATGGGGGCCGAACTCAGAAGAGGAAACCGGAAGCTATATTAATTTGACCATGGAAATGCAATGTCAGAGTCCGCGGCGAGACTTTGAATTTGCCGTAGTTCTCAAACAGACCCATCAGCTGATCGGTGGCTGCGGCATTCACGTAAGTGAACCGAGCCAAGGGGAAATTGGCTATTGCTTCAATCGGCTGTTTTGGAGACAGGGATATACCTCTGAGGCTGCTGATGCCGTGCTTGATTTTGGTTTTCGGGAACTCGATCTTCACCGTGTATACGCTACTTGCCGTCCGGAGAATGTGGGTTCAGCAAAAGTTATGCAGAAGCTTGGCATGGCCTATGAGGGACATTTGCGTGAACACATGTGGCATAAAGGGAAATGGCATGACTCCTATCTGTATTCGATTTTAAAACCGGAATATGATCGCCAGAGATGAAATGGTTCATACTGGAACATTAATCAGCGAATTAAGCTGTCCATCTGCACAAGCCATCCGTTCTGTTTTTCATAGAGTATAGTAAAAACCCTGTACAGAAAAATCTCTGTGACAGGGCAGTACAGGCAAGGCAATGAACGGAAAGAATCCTTCAATCATGCAGGGATAATGAATTTGAAATTAATCATAAAGACGACCAGCGCGGCGGAAGCCAGAGAAAAGGTAATACAGCCTGCACCCAGGGCGCTGCGGCGGTCTCTGATGAATTTGAAGCCCAGTGCCCCAATAAGAACCGTAGTTCCCGCCAGAACGACTGTCATACCCACCATTGCCAGCCAGTATAGCACCTCAAAAAACTCTGCCATGAAGAGTCCTCCCTTCCAGGCCATAATACAATGATTTTTAAGGATTTTCCAGCAAAATGTCAGGATATGTACAGCTAGTATTTGAAATTAGACCCGTATTTATTGTTGCCTTCGCTTGGAAGACAAGCAAAAACAGTTAAGATAACAAATCCCACCATGGGAATCAAACAGAACAGAACCCACCAGCCGCTCTTTCCGGAATCGTGTAGTCTTCGTAACAGAACAGCCAAAGCCGGCAAAAACATGG
Organism: Paenibacillus sp. P32E; assembly: GCF_001909085.1. Taxonomy (NCBI): domain Bacteria; kingdom Bacillati; phylum Bacillota; class Bacilli; order Caryophanales; family Paenibacillaceae; genus Paenibacillus; species Paenibacillus sp. P32E. The sequence continues at coordinate 226,162 of NZ_LVYY01000003.1, forward strand.
CGAGCGAATAGAGCGGTGTCAGGAGGTGAATGATTCCAAGCATCTCCTGCAGAAAAGCCAAAGTGATGAAGAAGATAATATTGAACAGAAAGAACATCCAATATTCTGTCCGGGTGGCCCTCCCTGTGAATCCTCTATAGTTTTTTAATGCTTTTATGTACCACTGCATTGACCCAACTCCCTAATCTATTATGATTATGTATTGATTTTTTATCGGCACAGCTTTAACGAAATATGATAGCAGCGCTCTCCAGACCATCTGACATTCTATGCATCCTTGCTAATTTCAGGCGATTGCTGTCGATTGCCGTAAGGCAGGCTTTGTCGGAATCTGCGGCTTGAGCGGCGCATCCCATAAATGGATATACCAGGACATAGAGCCCCGCAGCTATATGCCCTTTTTTGCCATGTCTACCTGCTTACACGGACAATCATACAGGAGGGTGGGAGCTTTTCTGAGTAAAGTATAGGGTAGGCTGGGGAATGTGAAAGGAGTGGGAGAACAATGGCGGGAAGACAACTGGCCAGCAAGTGGCTGAAAACCGAGGCGCTGCTGAGCGATCCGCGGGTTGCCGGTTACATTCCGAGAACGATGGAATATAGTGCTGCTGGGTTGTTAAGGATGCTGGGTAAATACGGTTCGGTCGTAATAAAACCTGTTGTCGGCGGTGGCGGCTACGGGGTAATCAAAGTGTTCCGTAGCAGCCGGGCATATGGATTCACACATATGCACAGTACAAGAATGTATCGGGATTTCTCATCCATGAGACGCGCGCTGGACATGTTTAAGGTCAAACGCAGATATCTAATGCAGCAGTGTATCTCACTCGCCCGGATTGATGGACGTCCTATTGATTATCGGGTCAAGGTGGTGAAGAACGGGGATCATTGGGAGTTTCGGGCTATGGTGGGAAGAGTGGCCCGGCCAGGGCTATTCGTGACGAATCTCTGTAAGGGGGGCACGATGTTAAGCTGCCGGGAGGGGTTAAGAAGATCCTTGCCCCGGGTTAGGACTTCTGCCAAAAAAGCAGAGATGCGTCGTCTGACCCTGATCTGCATAGAACTGCTGGAGCGGCATTTTCCGGGGATCGGTGAACTTGGGTTTGATTATGCTGTGGATCAACGTGGAAAAATCTGGATTCTGGAAGTAAATACCCGTCCGAAATGATTAAGCAATTTTTAAGAATTGACGATAAATATAGTAATGCGATAGAATTGCGATTAGTTGTGTGATTCACGAGGTAATATTTGATAAAAAATTCCACAGAATTATGAACAATGTAAAAATATTTCAGACCCATTTCCTGCGGATGAGACCTGTGTATAACTTTTATCCCCATAGTCCACTGTACAGTGAATGACTTTCAGGCCCTTACTAACATCTTATACACAGGATTTCCACAGTCGCTTGTGGATAGTGGGAACGCTTGTTCGAAAAATGATAGTTTGCTATGATAGATTCAGATCCAAATAAAGGAAAGGTAGGTGAACGTTATGGTTGAATTGTCGGATGAGATGCTCTTGGACTCTTACCATAGAGCAATAGAACTGCAATTAGAGCATGATTTCATCGCTCTTCTGCTCGCTGAAATTCGCAAACGGAACTTACACTCTCCAGTTCATGCGGTTCTTCACTAAGACGCAGAGACACCTTTGCAGCAGCTCCTACATTTAAACCGCAAGCATCACAAAATAGGGTATCTGTTCAGATTGAAGTGCAATCAACCTGAACAGATACCCTTTTATTTGGTTCAATAGGAAGCGGATGTTCCGTTAGAGCTTGAGATTGCTGCTGTGCCCCGGAGACAGCTTGGCTTCCGGGTCAAGGTAGACCTTGGCATTGTTCACTGCCGTAGGGGCTTCTCCAAATCCTACAGCAATCAGCTTCAGCTTGCCTGGATATGTAGTAATATCGCCGGCAGCGAAGATCCCTGGAATGCTGGTCTCCATGCGGGAGTCAACCACGATAGAGTTGCTCTCAATGTCGATGCCCCACTCGGCAATCGGTCCCAGCGAAGAGACAAAGCCGAAATTGACGATTACGCTATCTACTTCAAGTTCTTGCGTTTCTTTGGTTTTGATATGGGACAAGGTAACCTTGGTAATGAATTCTTCGCCGTGCAACTCGGTGATCTCTGAAGGCGTAATGACATTAACCTTGGATGCCATGAGGTTCTCTACACTATGCTCATGAGCGCGGAATTTATCCCGGCGGTGAATGAGGGTTACCTCTTCAGCAATGGGTTCCAGCATCAGTGCCCAATCCACCGCAGAGTCGCCGCCACCGCTGATCAGCACCTTTTTCCCCTTGAATGCATTCAAATCACTTATAAAATAATGCAGATTGGCTCTCTCAAAACGGGCGGCCTCCGGAAGTTCCAGACGGCGCGGTTCAAAGGCACCAACTCCTGCGGTAATGATCACTGCCTTACTATGATACTCTGCTTTATCGGTAGTGATAACGAAATGGCGTTCGTCCTGCTTGATAAGCGAAACGACCTTCTCCTCCAGCCGGATATCGGACTGGAACAGCTCCATTTGGCGGGAAAGGTTATCTACCAGCTCCTGACCGGTGACTTTTGGAAAGCCGGCCACGTCATAAATATATTTTTCAGGATAAAGAGCAGCAAGCTGCCCTCCCAGTTGGGGCATACTTTCAATAAGGGTTACCGATGCCTGGCGCATCCCGCCATAAAAGGCGGCAAACATCCCGGCCGGACCGCCTCCTATGATTAAAAGATCGCTCATAGGAACGGATTGCTCTTGTGTCACGAATATTACACCTCCGAGTTGATAGTTTCAAATTGCCATACTGGCTTATCTAACATTATAAACATTGTGACACCGACCTGCAAAGGCTTGATTTCGGAAGAAAAATGTGACATTTTGCTGCATGATTATATTTGATTAAAACGATACTAAGGTTTACAATGGATATGGTTATTTTAGAAATCCTTTAAGTTTAATTGGAAATTCTTCTGAATTTAAGTGTATAAATTCACAAAATAAACCGAATTTTTTTACAAAAAATAACACATAGACAGATTTACCTGTTGGAAGGAGCCGGAACATGAGCAGTATTCCCAAAATCGTTATCCTAGGCGCGGGATATGGAGGTATTTTGACCGCGCAGCGGCTGCAGAAAGCTTTGAACTATAATGAAGCAGATGTGACACTGGTGAACCGCCATGAGTATCACTATTTCACTACCCATCTACATATGCCTGCTGCAGGTACAGACAGCATCGAGCATACCCGGGTGTCGATTTCCAAATTAATTGATGAATTCAAAATTGATCTCGTTAAATCTTCCGTACAGGAAATTCGCACCCAGCAAAAAAAGGTAATTCTGGAAGACGGTACGCTGTCGTATGACTATCTCGTAATTGCCCTTGGAGGGGAACCTGAAACCTTCGGAATTCCGGGACTGGATAAATATGCGCTGACTATCCGCAGTATTAATTCCGTGCGTTTGATCCGTGAGCATATCGAATATCAATTTGCCAAATACAAGAATGAGAACAATGCACAGGAGCATATTAATTTCGTTGTGGGCGGCGCAGGTTTCAGCGGCATTGAATTTGTGGCTGAGCTGGCAGACCGCATTCCGGCGCTGTGCAAGGAATATGATGTGGATCCAAGCATGGTCAATATCTACAATGTGGAGGCTGCTCCTACGGCACTGCCGGGCTTTGCACCTGAACTGGTAGAGCATGCGATGACAGTGCTGACGAAGAAAGGTGTAACCTTCAAGATCGGTGTAGCCATCAAAGAGTGCCTGCCTGGCGGCGTTATCCTTGCCACTGGTGAAGAGATCAAAGCCTCAACTATTGTCTGGACCGGCGGCATCCGCGGCAACCGGCTGATCGAAGCAGCAGGGTTTGAAGCCATGCGCGGACGGGTTAAGGTGGACGAGTACTTGCGCGCTCCGGGACATGAAAATATCTTTATTATCGGCGATGGCTCTTTGATGATTAATCCGGAAGGACGCCCTTACCCGCCAACGGCACAGATTGCCATGCAGCAGGGTGAATGCTGCGCACATAACCTAGTGGCCGCGATTCGCAGCCAGCAGCCTAGAAAGTTTGCCTTCAGCAACAAAGGCACAGTAGCTTCTCTGGGGAAAGGTCAAGGTATTGCCGTAGTTGGCGATAAGACCTATAAGGGCTGGACAGCAGCGCAGCTGAAGAAGGTTGTGGATATGCGTTATCTGTTCATCATCGGCGGTATACCGCTAGTCCTAAAAAAAGGAAGATTCCTCTAGGATGCGCCACTGCAGCGTGCAAGTCCGCGGACTGCTGACGCGTGAGGAGCTGGACCGGTATAATGGTCTGATTGAGGTCGGATCTTATCTGGAGGACCAGAGCCGTTACGATCTCGCCTACAGTGTCCAGAAGGAAATCGACATCCTCATACTCCCGGCGATTGAGCGGCTGAAGGATAAAGGACGGGCCCGCGACCGGGCGACGGCTGAATACCTGGAGAGTCTGCGTGAAGAAGAGGAAGACTGCGAAGAGGATGACGAAACCGGTTCATCAACGGTTTAATTCAAATACTATGTATGACTTCATGAACATGACAAAGGGGGCTGTCCCATAAGTGGATTTTCTATGACTTAGACAGCTTTCTTCATTTTTAAGACCTCAAAAAGTGAGCAAAGCAGCGATTCTCCCGTTATTGGAGGATCGCTGATCTGTGTTTTTGGTCATTGGCAGCTTGCTTCAGCAGATTATGAGCAAGGGAAAACCACCCGACTTCAAGCGTCACTTTTTCCATGCCGCGAAGCAGAAACCTCCGGAAGCCCCGGTTGTTCTTCAGTTGTCCAAACACGCTTTCTGGTTCTGTCATTCGGCGGACGGCCAAGGCATAACCTTCTTCACTCCGTAGAATCTCCCGAGCCTGACTCTGGTACCGCAATCGTTCCAAACTGACGACCACTTCTCGATTTCCTTCGGCTTTCGTACATTGTTCCTTCAGTGGGCAGCCCTCGCAGCTCTGGCTACGGTAATGACGTTTTCGAATTTCATATCCACTCCCCAGCGTTT